>NZ_LOVS01000150.1:0-1119 GCF_001523835.1 Burkholderia sp. ABCPW 14
CTAGCGGTTTGTCCTTGCGTCTGAGTTTGGCCAGCGCCTTCTTCAGCATGCCGCTGACCAGTTCGAAGCTCGGGCGTCGATCCATCTGGTAGGCCACGATCTCGCCGTTGTACAGATCCATCACCGGCGACAGGTACAGCTTCTGGCCACCGACGTTGAATTCCGTCACATCCGTCACCCACTTCTGATTGGCTTGCGTGGCACTGAACTGACGTTGCAGCAGGTTGGGCGCGGCTTTGCCGACCTCACCTCGCCAGGAACGGTATTTCTTCGGACGTAGTGCGGACTTGAGCTGCAATTGCTGCATCACTCGCTGCACGGCCTTGTGGTTGACCAGATGCCCGGTTTGCCGAATCGCAGCCGTGACACGTCGATAGCCGTAGCGCCCCTTGTGATGCGCGAACACTGCCCGGATCTTCGCCTTGAGATCAGCGTGGCGATCGTCGGCGTTCAGCGTCCCGAGCTGATAATAGAACGTGCTGCGCGCCAACCCGGCCGCCTTCAGAAGTGCCGCTACCGGATGGTGTTGTCTGAGCTCACGCACTATTTGCGTTTTTTCTTTTGCGCTGCCTGCTTTTTCGCCAGCAGCGCATCGAGCTTTTTTAGGTACGCCACCTCCGCACGCAGATACTCGTTTTCCTTGAGCAATTCCTCGCGCGTGCGTTCATCCGGTGAACCGGTTTCAGTGGGTTTGGGGGGAAGTGAAGTGGCCATCTTTCGGGGGCGCCCTCGTCGGCGAGGGGACAGTGCATCGATACCGCCCTCATGATACAGGCGCTCCCAGCCTGCCACGCAGCCCGCGCCGCGAATGTCGAACAAGGCCGACACCCGGCCGTACGACAACTCGTCTCGCCACATGCGACGCAGCACCGACAGCTTGAACTCGGCGTCGTAGCAAACGTGCTTCTTGCGCAATCCCGCGCTGCCATGCTCCCCGTAGCTCGCCACCCAGCGCCGTATGACCGAACGGCCCACTTCGTGCCGATGCGCCAGCGATTCGATGCCAATTCCGCCGGCAAGATACTCGTCTACGATGCGCTGCCTGAACTGCTCGTTGTACTTCGTCATGAAAAACACCCCAAAGGTTGGATCGGTGTCCAACTTTTGGGGTGCAGTTCA
>NZ_LOVS01000151.1:0-519 GCF_001523835.1 Burkholderia sp. ABCPW 14
GGTATTGAGCGGATGGCGGCAGCGGGCCAGGATGCCGTGCCAGTAACCCTGCAAGCGCTGGGCAAACAGTTGCAGCGCGGCAATCCCGCTTTGCCGGGCTTGCTCGATCCATTGCCCCCAAGCCTTTTGCGCCCAGGCTGGCTTCCGGTAGAACCCAAGCCGTTTGAGTTCGTCGCGTAGCACGTAGACACATAACAACGACTGATTGGCGGCCAGCAGTTCCTTCAGGTGCACGGCCTGCTCCGGCTTCAGGTTGTGACGGTTGCGCAGCAACAGCCAGCGGCTGGACTTCAGGACCTTCCGGGCCGGCTTGTCATGCCGTAGTTGATTGGCTTGATCCACTCGCACCCGGTCGATCACCTCGCGACCGTACTTGGCCACGACGTGGTACAGGTCAAAGACGATCTGCGCCTGCGGGCACTGTTCCTTGATCTCCCGCTCATAGGCCGTGGTCATGTCGATCGCGACCGCTTCGATGCGCTTGGCAACGCCGTCGGGAAGCTGCTCGAAGAAGGCGCG
>NZ_LOVS01000152.1:0-947 GCF_001523835.1 Burkholderia sp. ABCPW 14
CCGACCCGCCGTTCTGAACGGTACCGCCGTCGCAACACGTCAAAGGGGCCCGAGGGCCCCTGCGTACTTGAGAAAATTACTCAGCATTGCGCCGCCGTTTAAGCGCGGTTTTACGCCGCCATCAACAGTATTTCCGGTTCGGCCTGAGCCTGCGCGACATCGAGGAGCTGTTGCTGCGTATTCCGGACGAACGTGACCGGCCGTTTCGGGATTGTGACCGGTCAATATCGGGAACGTGACCGAGCGGACCGGAAGACAGGATTGGCGTTGTGCATGACATCAACCACGCGGGCTATGCTCGCCGGCTTTTGCCGGAGAGAGCATGCCCGCGCACCGGATGAACATGCGCATGATCAAGGACGTTTTACGACATAAATTCGACGGCGGCTTCTCGCACGATCGGATCGCCGCGTCACTGGGCATTTCCAAGGGCGTGGTCACGAAGTACATCGGACTGGCCGGCGACTCCTTCGCGAAATATGAACCGCCCCGGGAATCGTGGAGGCTGGTTGGTTTAAGTTAATGCGGTTTCAGCGGCAGCGGTTTTCAGTTGCCGATAGTAGTTTGCCTCAGCTTCAGCGGGCGGGATATAGCCGAGTGGTTCCATCAGTCGGTGGTGATTGAACCAGGCCACCCATTCCAGGGTTGCCAACTCGACAGATTCCCGAGTTTTCCAGGCGCGGCGATGAATCAGCTCCGTCTTGTACAAGCCGTTGATCGTTTCAGCCAGCGCGTTGTCGTAGCTGTCGCCCCGACTGCCGACCGACGGTTCGATGCCCGCTTCGGCCAGTCGTTCGCTGTAGCGAATGCTGACGTATTGGGCGGATTCAACCGGTCGTCGCAACACCGCATTTTTGAACGGATTTCAGGTACTCGTCCAGAGCTTCAGCCGGCGTCTTCCAGCCGAGCGTTTTCCGGGGCCTGGTGTTCAACGTATTGGCAACGGC
>NZ_LOVS01000153.1:0-108820 GCF_001523835.1 Burkholderia sp. ABCPW 14
GCAAACACGGCAAACACGGCAAACACGGCAAACACGGCAAACACGGCAAACACCGCAAACACGGCAAACACGGCAAACACCGCAAACACCGCAAACACGGCAAACACCGCAAACACCGCAAACACCGCAAACACCGCAAACACCGCAAACACCGCAAACACCGCAAACACCGCAAACACCGCAAACACCCCGAACCCGAACGGCACGAACAACGCGACGACGACCACGCCCCCCCCATCCGGCGCGCTCGCCGGCCTGAAAATCGTCGATCTGAGCCGCGTCCTCGGCGGCCCGTACTGCACGCAGGCGCTCGCTGACCACGGCGCGCGCGTGATCAAGGTCGAGCCGCCGACGGGCGACGAAACGCGCGGCTGGGGCCCGCCGTTCTTCGACGACGACGCGTGGTACTTCACCGGCGTGAACCGCAACAAGGAGGGGATCGCGCTCGACCTGTCGCGCGACGAAGGCCGCGCGATCCTCTGGCGCATGCTCGAGGACGCGGACGTGCTCGTCGAAAACTTCAAGCCCGGCACGCTCGCGCGCTGGGGGATGGACTACGAGCGCGACCTGCGCCCGCGCTTTCCGCGCCTGATCCATTGCGCGATCACGGGCTTCGGCGCCGACGGCCCGCTCGGCGGGCTGCCGGGCTACGACGCGGTGATCCAGGCGATGGCGGGCCTGATGAGCGTCAATGGCGACGCCGACGGCGACGCGACGCGCATCGGCCTGCCGATCGTCGACATGGTGACGGGCTTGAACGCACTCGCCGGCATCCTGCTCGCGCTCGCCGAGCGCGAAAAAAGCAGCGCCGGCCAGTCGATCGACATCGCGCTGTACGACTGCGGCGTGTCGCTCCTGCATCCGCATCTGCCGAACTGGTTCGGCTCCGGACGCACGCCCGCGCGCAGCGGCAATGCGCATCCGAACATCGCGCCGTACGACAGCTACCGCACCGCGACCGCGCCGATTTTTCTCGCGGTCGGCAACGATCGGCAATTCGCGCGGCTGTGCGCGCATCTCGGCGTGCCCGCGCTCGCGGGCGATCCGCGCTTCGTCGACAACCGGAGCCGCTGCGCGCATCGCGCCGAGCTGAAGGCGAGCCTCGAAGCGCGGCTCGCGACTCGCGATTGCGAGACGCTCGCGCGCGCGCTGATGGGCGAGGGCGTGCCGTGCGGGCCGGTGCGCACGGTCGATTCGGTCGCGCGCGATCCGCACACGCTGCATCGCGGGCTCGTCGTCGAGATGGGCCGCTATCGCGGGGCGGCGTCGCCGATCAAGCTGTCGCGCACGCCCGCGACGTACCGCAGCGCGCCGCCGACGCTCGGCCGCGACACGCGCGCGGTGCTCGATGCGCTCGGCATCGATGCGGCGACGCAGGCGCGGCTCGTCGAGGCGGGCGTATTGAAGGAATGAACGTGAGCGAACAGACGCGGCTGCCGAAACGAAGCGGCGGCCGCGGCTAGACGGTCGGCGCCGGGCGAGTCCGCGGCCGCGAGACCGAAGGCGATCGAGCCTCCGGCCGAACGGTCCGCGTCGCTCGTCCGGCACGACCGAACCCGGAGCGATCCGGCCCAAACGGTGAAGGCGCGCGCGAGTCGCGCCACCGACGAGAATCATGGAGACAACGATGACTTCCCAGCACGATGACCGCGCCGACCGCGCGCCGGTCGGCCAGCCCGCGCGCGCCGCGCTCGCGGCGTTCGTCGGCACGACGATCGAGTGGTACGACTTCTACATCTACGCGACCGCGTCCGCGCTCATCTTCGGCAAGCTGTTCTTTCCGTCGAGCGAGCCGTTCTTCAGCACGCTCGCGTCGTTCGGCACGTTCGCGGTCGGCTTTTTCGCGCGCCCGTTCGGCGGCCTCGTTTTCGGCCACCTCGGCGACCGGATCGGCCGCAAGAAGGCGCTCGTCGCGACGCTCGTCATCATGGGGCTCGGCACGGTCGGCATCGGCCTCTTGCCCGCCTACGCGCAGGCGGGCCTGGCCGCGCCGATTGCGCTCGTCGTGCTGCGGATCGCGCAAGGCATCGCGATCGGCGGCGAATGGGGCGGCGCGGTGCTGATGGCGAGCGAGCATGCGAGCGCGGACAAGCGCACGTTCGTCGCATCGTTCGCGCAGCTCGGCAGTCCGGCCGGGCTGATCCTCGCGCTGCTCGCGTTCCGCATCGTCTCCGGGATGGAGCACGATGCGTTCCTGTCGTGGGGCTGGCGGCTGCCGTTTCTCGCGAGCGCGGCGCTCCTCGTCGTCGGCCTCGCGATCCGCGCGGGCGTCGACGAATCGCCGGAGTTCGCGCGCGTGAAAGCGGAGCGGCGCACGGCGGCGCTGCCCGTCGCCGAGGTGGTGCGCAATGCGTGGCGCACGCTGCTGCTCTGCCTCGGCGCGAACGTGATCGGCGTCGCGGGCGCGTGGTTCGTCAACACGTTCATGCTGAACTACACGACGCAGACGCTCGGGCTCGACCGCGCGCTGATTCTCGATTGCCTGTTTGTCGTCGCGTTCATCCAGCTCGGCACGCAGCTCGCGTCCGGCTGGTTCGCGCAGCGCGTCGGCACGGGGCGCTTCCTGAAGACGGCCGCCGCGCTCGCGATCGCGTCGCCGTATCCGATGTTCGCGCTCGTGTCGACGGGCCGGCCGATCGCGATCGTCGTCGGCATCGCGATCGCGGTGATGTGCATGTCGAGCTCGTACGCGGTGATGGCGGGCTTCATGTCGACGGCGTTCGACGTGCGCGTCCGCTACTCGGCGATCTCGCTGTCGTACCAGTTGTGCGCGGCGCTCGCGGGCGGGCTCACGCCGCTCGTCGGCACGCTGCTCGCGCACCGCTTCGCGGGCCAGTGGTGGCCGCTCGCCGCGTTCTACAGCGCGCTCGCGGCGGTGTCGCTCGTGTGCATCGCGACGCTCGAGCGTGGCCGGCGGGGCACCGCCGTGGCGGGGAGCGGAGCGCTCGCGAAGCCTTGAGGGCGATGCGCGAGGGCCGCACGTTGCGCGCCGCACGAAAAGGCGGAGACGGCGAGCGCGGCGGCGGCGCGGCGCGATCGCGTCGTCCAGCCGCGATTGCCGGACGCTTGTCGATGCGCGGACATGTCGATTCGCGGCCCGGCGACATGGCGGGATCGCAACGCCTGCGCGCGCCGCCGCCGCGCTTGCCGACAAGCCCGCCGGCGGAAGCATCGATTCGCCACGCGACGACATCGCGAAATCGCGATGTGATTGCGTGATGAAACAGCGGATGCCGCGGCTTCGCCAATCTTCGGAACGGACGTTGCGAAATCGCGAAGCCGCGAACACCATGAGCGCATGCCGACGTTCCGGCGTCGCGAAGTTCTGGATGCTCGCCGCGCCGGGCCGCGGCGCCGCCTCGGGCGGACGAAGCGTACGCACAAAAAAGCCTCGGGCAGCAATCGCTGCCCGAGGCATTCGTCCGACGTGCGGAAATCGGAAGCGGCGTCGCGCGCCGCGCGGGGGCGTATCAGCCTTGCGTCGGCGGCACGTAGCCGGTCGCCTGGTCCGCGCCTTCGCCGAAGAAATATTTCTCGGTCTGCTTCATCAGATACTGACGCGCGCGCGGATCGGCCATGTTCAGCCGGTTCTCGTTGATGAGCATCGTCTGCTGCTTGAGCCAGCCTTGCCACGCTTCCTTCGACACGCTCTCGTAAAGACGCTTGCCGAGCTCGCCGGGCAGCGGCGGGAAGTCGAGTCCTTCGGCTTCCTTGCCGAGCTTCGCGCATTGAATCATACGGGCCATCGTGTACCTCTCCTGTAATCGTGTTCCGGGGGAAGGGCGCGCCGCGCCGCTCAGAGCTGCTTCATCAGCACGAGCGACTTGCGCTGCCAGTTATAGAGTTTGCGGCGGTCTTCGGGCAGATCGTCGACGGTCACCTTCACGAAGCCGCGCTTCAGGAACCAGTGCTCGGTGCGGGTCGTCAGCACGAAGATCCGCGTCAGGCCGCGCGCGCGGGCGCGCTGCTCGACCCGCTTCAGGAGCCGCTCGCCGTCGCCCGAGCCTTGCGCCTCGGGCGCGACCGTCAGGCAGGCCATCTCGCCGATCTTCTCCGTCGAGTACGGATAGAGCGCCGCGCAACCGAACAGCACGCCGTCGTGCTCGATGACCGAGAAGTGATCGATGTCGCGCTCGATCTGGTGGCGGCCGCGCCGCACGAGCGTGCCGTCCGATTCGAGCGGCTCGATGAGGGTCAGGATGCCGCCGACGTCGTCCGGCGTCGCCTCGCGCAGGCTCTCGAGGTTCTCGTACGAGATCATCGTGCCGACGCCGTCGTGCAGGAACAGCTCGAGCAGCACGCTGCCGTCGAGCGATTGCGGAATCAGGTGCGCGCGCGCGACGCCGCCGCGGCACGCGCGGATCGCGTGCTTCAGGTAGAACGCGTCGTCGCCTTGCAGGTCGCCCGAGTCGAGCAACTCGGCCGCCGCGTCGAGCGACATCTCGCGCACGAGCTCGCCCGCTTCGTCGACGATGCCGGGCGTTTCGGTCAGGAAGATGATCTTGTCCGCGCGCAGCGCGATCGCGGCCGCCGACGCGACGTCTTCCATCGACAGGTTGAACGCCTCGCCCGTCGGCGAGAAGCCGAGCGGCGACAGCAGCACGAGCTTGCGGCTCGCGAGCGAATGGCGGATCGACTCGGCGTCGATCTTGCGCACGACGCCCGTGTGCGCGAAGTCGACGCCGTCGAGAATCCCGACCGGCCGCGCGGTGACGAAGTTGCCCGATACGACGCTGATGTGCGCGTGCGCCATCGGCGTGTTCGGCAGGCCCTGGCTGATCGCCGCCTCGATGTCGAGCCGGACTTCGCCCGCCGCTTCCTTCGCCGATTCGAGCGCGCGCGCGTCGGTGATCCGCAGGCCGTGCGAGAACGACGATTCGACGCCGTGCAGGTTCAGTTGCTCCTCGACCTGCGGCCGCGAGCCGTGCACGAGCACGATCTGGATGCCCATCGCCTGCAGGAGCGCGATGTCGGAGACGAGCGCGTTCAGCAGCCCGCGTTGCACGACCTCACCGCCGAAGCCGACGACGAACGTGTTGTTGCGGAACCGGTGGATATAGGGCGCGACTGAGCGCATCCAGTCGACGAACTGCGCGTGGAGGGCGGCTTCGTCGTCGGATTGCTGGGGAGCGACGCCCGGCTGGGCGGCGGGAAGGTCGGTTTGGGAATTCATGGGCGGGATTATAATGCGCCCCCATGTCGAATGTACCTAAAAGTCCCGCGCAAAAACGTGCGGGCACGCCGGGCGAGCCGCGGCCCGCCGACGCGGGGACGGGCCGTCCGCCGCGTCCGCCGAGCACGGCGCCCGCGCAGGACCGCGCGCCGCGCGCCGCGCGCCGCGAATCCGTCCCCCAGGCCGCCCGGCCGCCGCGTGCGCGCGTCGCGCCGAATCCCGTTGCGCCGATCACGTTTCCCGAAAGCCTGCCCGTATCGGGCCGGCGCGACGAGATCGCGCGCGCGATCGCCGATCATCAGGTCGTGATCGTCTGCGGCGAGACGGGCTCGGGCAAGACGACCCAGCTCCCGAAGATCTGTCTCGCGCTCGGCCGCGGCGTCGGCGCGGGCGGCGCGGGCCTGATCGGCCATACGCAGCCGCGGCGGCTCGCGGCGTCGTCGACGGGGCGCCGCATCGCCGAGGAACTCGGCACGCCGTTCGGCGAAGTGGTCGGCTACAAGGTGCGCTTCACCGACAACCTCGCGCCGGGCGCGTCCGTCAAGCTGATGACGGACGGCATCCTGCTCGCCGAGACGCAGACCGATCCGCTCCTCACGGCGTACGACACGCTGATCATCGACGAGGCGCACGAGCGCAGCCTCAACATCGACTTCCTGCTCGGCTATCTGAAGCAGATTCTGCCGAAGCGGCCGGACCTGAAGCTGATCGTCACGTCGGCGACGATCGACGCCGACCGCTTCGCGCGCCATTTCGGCGGCGACGAGCGGCCCGCGCCCGTGATCGAGGTGAGCGGGCGGCTGTATCCGGTCGAAGTCCGCTACCGGCCGATCGCCGACGACCGGCCGGCCGCCGTGCGGCACGCGGAGGGCGCGGCGTCCGGCCGCGACCGCGCGAAGACCGCGCGCGAGGCGGAGCGCGACTTGATGGACGGCATCGTCGATGCGGTCGACGAGCTGTGCCGCGAAGGCCCGGGCGACGTGCTCGTGTTCCTGGCCGGCGAGCGCGAGATCCGCGACGCGGCCGAGGCGCTGCGCAAGCACCATCCGCCGCACACCGAAATCCTGCCGCTGTTCGCGCGGCTGTCGGCGGCCGAGCAGGAGCGCGTGTTCAAGCCGTCGAACGCGCGCCGGATCGTGCTCGCGACGAACGTCGCCGAAACGTCGCTCACGGTGCCGGGCATCCGCTACGTCGTCGATACGGGCCTCGCGCGCGTGAAGCGCTATTCGTATCGGAACAAGGTCGAGCAGTTACAGATCGAGTCGATCTCGCAGGCGGCCGCGAATCAGCGCGCGGGCCGCTGCGGCCGCGTCGCCGACGGCATCTGCATCCGCCTCTATGAAGAGAGCGACTTCGCCGCCCGTGTGCGCTTCACCGATCCGGAAATCCTGCGCTCGTCGCTCGCGTCGGTGATCCTGCGGATGAAGTCGCTGCATCTTTCGGCGATCGAATCGTTTCCGTTCATCGAGCCGCCGCCCGGCCGCGCGATCGCGGACGGCTACCAGTTGCTGAACGAGCTCGGCGCGGTCGACGACGACAACGCGCTCACGCCGCTCGGCCGCGAGCTCGCGCGC
Source organism: Burkholderia sp. ABCPW 14 (assembly GCF_001523835.1). Taxonomy (NCBI): domain Bacteria; kingdom Pseudomonadati; phylum Pseudomonadota; class Betaproteobacteria; order Burkholderiales; family Burkholderiaceae; genus Burkholderia; species Burkholderia sp. ABCPW 14. Next base: position 6,748 of record NZ_LOVS01000153.1, read on the forward strand.
CTGCCGCTCGATCCGCGCGTCGGCCGGATGATTCTCGCCGCGCGCGACCAGCAGGCACTGCGCGAAATGCTCGTCATCGCGAGCGCGCTGTCCGTGCAGGACCCGCGCGATCGTCCGCTCGACGCGCAGGAGCAGGCCGACCAGGCGCACCGGCGCTTCGCCGACGAGCGCTCCGAATTCCTCCAGTGGCTGAAGATCTGGGCGTGGTTCGAGGAGGCGGTCGCGCATAAGAAGTCGAACCGGCAGCTCGTCGACGCGTGCCGGCAGAACTTCCTGTCGCATCTGCGGCTGCGCGAATGGCGCGACGTCCACTCGCAGCTTCTGACCGTCGTGCGCGAGCACGGCTGGCGGCTGAACGAGGCCGATGCGACGTTCGAGCAGATCCACCTGTCGCTGTTGACGGGCCTTCTCGGCAACATCGGCTTCAAGGCCGAGGACGAGCCGCACTACCTCGGCGCGCGCGGGATCAAGTTCCACCTGTGGCCGGGTTCCGCGCTCGTGAAGAAGGCGGGGCGCTGGGTGATGGCGGCCGAGCTCATCGAGACGAGCCGGCTGTACGCGCGTTGCATCGCGAAGATCGAGCCGGAATGGATCGAGCGGATCGGCGTGCACCTGCTGAAGAAATCGCTGTCGGAGCCGCATTGGGAGAAGCGCCCCGCGCAGGTCTCCGCGTTCGAGCGCGCGACGCTGTACGGGCTGACCGTCTATCACCGGCGGCGCGTCGCGTTCGGCCGGCAGGACCCGGCGCGTGCGCGCGAGCTGTTCATCCGAGGCGCGCTCGTCGGCGGCGAGTTCGACACGAAGCTCGCGTTCTTCGCGCACAACCGCAAGCTGCTCGCCGACATCGAGCAGCTCGAGCACAAGTCGCGCCGGCAGGACGTGCTCGTCGACGACGAGCTGATCTACGCGTTCTACGATCAGACGGTTCCGGCGGGCATCCACACGGGCGTCGCGTTCGAGCGCTGGTATCGCGACGAGGTGAAGAAGAGCGGACAGCCGGAAGACAAGCTGCGCCTGCTGTATCTGTCGCGCGACGATCTGATGCGCCACGAGGCGGCCGGCGTGACGACCGATCTGTTCCCGAAGCGCGCGACGATGGCGGGCGTCGAGATGGCGCTGTCCTATCACTTCGAGCCCGGCGCGCCGCGTGATGGCGTGACGCTCGCCGTGCCGCTCTTCGCGCTGAACCAGGTCGACGCGCGCCGCGCCGAGTGGCTCGTGCCGGGGATGCTGAAGGAGAAGGTGCAGTTGCTGCTGAAGTCGCTGCCGCAGAAGCTGCGCCGCCACTGCGTGCCGCTGCCCGAGTATGCGGCAGGCTTCGTCGAGCGCGTGGGCGCCGAGCGTTTCGGCGCGGGCGGCCTCGTCGAGGGGCTGATCGCCGACATCCGCGGAGAGACGCAGATCGCGACGAAGACGTCCGATTTCAAGCTCGAGACGCTGCCCGCGCACCTGTTCATGAACTTCAAGGTGATCGACGAGCACGGCCGGCAGCTTGCGATGGGGCGCAATCTCGCGCAACTGCGTGCGGAGCTGGGCGCGCAGGCGCAGCAGCACTTCCAGAAGATCGCCGCCGCCGCGACGATTGCGCCGGCGGGTGAGGGCGAGGGCACGGCGGCTGTGGCCGCGGCCGCGGCCGGCGCACGGCCGGGCGCGCGCGGCGGCGCGTCGCCGCAAGCCGGCGCGCAGTCCGTGGCGCAAGTGGGCGCGGGGGCGGCCGAAGCCGGCGCGACCGCGCTCTACGAGAACCTGACGACCTGGAATTTCGGCAAGCTGCCCGAACTGCTCGAGATCCGCCGGCGCGGCGAGACGCTGTTCGGCTATCCGGCGCTCGTCGATCGCGGCGCGCATTGCGACGTCGAGGTGTTCGATTCGCCCGAGGAAGCGGCGCGGATCCACCGCGCGGGCCTCAGGCGCCTGTTCGCGCTGCAGTTGAAGGAGCCGATCAAGTATCTGGAGAAGAACTTGCCGGGGCTGCGCGAGATGGCGATGCAGTACATGTCGCTCGGCACGCAGGACGAGTTGCGCGACCAGCTGATTGCGACGGCGCTCGACCGCGCGTGCCTGCAGGACCCGCTGCCCGCCGACGACGCGAGCTTCCACGCGCGCCGCGACGAGGGCAAGAGCCGCCTCAACCTGCTCGCGCAGGAGATCGCGCGGCTCGTCGGGCAGATCCTCGCCGAATACGCGGGGCTCGCGAAGAAGCTCACGCAGGCGAAACCGTTTCCGGCCGCGCACGCGGACATGCAGGGGCAGCTCGCGGCGCTCGTCGGCAAGCGCTTCGTCGTCGACACGCCTTACGCGCAGCTTGCGCATTTCCCGCGCTACCTGAAGGGCATCGCGCTGCGGATCGACAAGCTGAAGGCCGATCCCGCGCGCGACGCGCGCCAGTTCGCCGAGCTGCAGCCGCTCGCGCAGCACTGTCAGCGGGCGGTCGCGCAGCGCGGCGGCGTCGCGGACGCGCGGCTCGCCGAGTTCCGCTGGCTGCTCGAAGAGCTGCGGATCTCGCTTTTCGCACAGGAGCTGCGCACGCCGATGCCGGTGTCCGTCAAGCGGCTGTACAAAGTGTGGGAGTCGATGCAGCGCTGAACGCGGTTCAGCGTACGCGGGTTCACACTTGGGCGCGGGACGTCAACCGGCGGCGTTCTCGCGCGTTTTACAATCACGCCAGTCCACGACGTGAGTCTTCATGCGCAATTTCCTTTCCCTCGGCCGCACGCTCGCGCTTGCCGCCGCCGTGCTGGCGCCCGTCGCCGCCTTCGCGAACAACGTGATCGTGCTGAATTCGGCCGAAGCGACGCTCTCCCTGATCGACGAGAACACACGCCAGGTCGTCGGTCAGTATCCCACCGGCAAGGAGCCGCACCACCTGATGGCGACGCCCGACAATTCGTCGCTGATCGTCGCGAACTCGGTGTCCAACAGCTTGTTGTTCCTCGATCCGAAGACGGGCAAGCCGCAGCGCACGCTCGAAGGAATCGACGATCCGTACCAGCTCGGCTTCTCGCCCGATCGCAAGTGGTTCGTCGCGGCGGGCCTGCGGCTCGATCGCGTCGACATCTACCGGTACGACGGCCGTGACCTGACGCTCGCCAAGCGCGTGCCGCTCGAGGTGATGCCGAGCCACCTCGCGTTCACGAAGGACGGCAAGACGGTGCTCGTGACGCTGCAGGTATCGGGCGAACTGGCCGCGATCGATCTCGCGACGCAGACGGTCAAGTGGAAGATGAAGGTCGGCAAGGTGCCGGCGGGCCTCTGGCTCACGCCCGGCGACAAGTACGTGCTGATCGGGATGACGGGCGCCGATTATGTCGCCGTCGTCGACTGGCGCAACCAGAAGATCGTGAAGACGATCCAGACCGGCAACGGCGCGCACAATTTCCGCTCGCTCGCGGACGGCACGCACGTCGCCGTGACGAACCGGGTCGCGAACACGATCAGCATCATCGACGAGAACGCGCTCACGAACGTCGGCGACATCACGGGCCTGCTGCCCGGCCCGGACGACATGGAGCTGTCCGCCGACAAGAAGACGCTGTGGGTGACGTTCCGCTTCGCGAAGAAGGTCGGCGTGATCGACCTGCCGAGCCGCAAGCTGATCCAGACGATTTCGGTCGGCCGTTCGCCGCACGGAATCTATTTCTACGATCGGGCGCCGTGGATGGCGCCGAACGGCGCTTGACGCGGCGGGGGAGCGGTCCATGCTGCATATGATCGTCGCCGCGCTCGACGGCTTCGTGTCCGATCTGCAGACCTGGCTGTACGTCGATATCGTGCAGCCGGTGATGTTCAAGGTCGGCCTGATGGACTACGACGAGGATACGTACGACGCGCTCTACTGGGTGATCGTCGGCGCGCTGCAGGTCGTCGCGATGTACGTGCTGCTGCGCCCGCTCGAGGCGCTGCGTCCCGTCGAGCAATGGGCGAACCGCAAGGAGGCGCGCGTCGACGTAATCTACACGCTGATCGCGAAGCTCGGCATCTTCAACCTGTTCTTCTTCTTCGCAATGCAGCCGGTCTTCGACAACTTCCAGTCGCGGCTGCGCCTCTTCGGGATTTCCAACGTCAATCTCGACTACCTGTGGCCGGGCGTCACGTCGAGGCCGATCGTCGCGTTCGCGATCTATTTGATCGTGCTCGATTTCGCCGGCTACTGGTATCACCGCTGGCAGCACCGGATCGGCGTCTGGTGGGAGCTGCACGCCGTGCATCACAGCCAGCGCCAGATGTCGCTCTGGTGTGACGACCGTAACCACCTGCTCGACGACGTGATCCAGGCGTGCTTCTTCGCGGCGATCGCGCTCGTGATCGGCGTGTCGCCGTCGCAGTTCGTCGTGCTGACGGCGGTCACGAACTTCGTGCAGAGCATCCAGCATACGAACGCGCGGCTGTCGTTCGGCCGGCTCGGCGAGCGGCTGATCGTCAGCCCGACGTTCCATCGCCGCCATCACGCGGTCGGCTACGGCCATGAGGGCACGAAGTACGGCTGCAACTTCGGCGTGCTGTTCCCGTGGTGGGACATGCTGTTCCGCACCGCGTCGTGGAGCCGCGCGCCCGAGCCCACCGGCATCCGCGAGCAGTACGACGGCGTGTCGTACGGCGATGGCTTCTGGGCGCAGCACGGGCTCGCGTTCATGCGGATCGCGCGGCGGCTCGCGCCGAAGAAGCCGCGCGGCGCGGCTTCGGCGTAAGCGGCGCGGGCGGGGCGTCGTGCCGGCTCGTTTGGGGCGGCGCGACGCGGGTCGCTCGATTCGCGTGCCGCGTCGCGCGTTCCGCCGCGGACGAGGTTTTTCGATTGGTTCGCCGGCGGCGCGAAGTCTGCCGTTTCCCTCTTCAGCGCTGCGCCGAGTGGCGATACGCGTTCGTTTCTTGACGATTTCCGTCGTTGTATACGTTTTCAGGCGTCGTTTGGCCGTTTCTCTGCGCGCGGCGGATTGCACGCAGCCTGCACGCAGCGGCGGATGTCGGAATGTCATGCCGGATCGCTTTTCGCACCGGATCTCGTTGTAGCCGGCGTCGTTTGCCGGCAGCCAGCCGTTGCGCCGTCGATCGCGAGCCGCCGCGATTCTTGCCGCCGTCATCCAGCGCCGCAGCAGCGCGCGTTTCTCCGATCCGCGTCCCCCCGTTCCGCTACCGCCCCGTTTTGCCGCACGCGCGCCGCGTGGTTTATCCTTGCCGAGCTTTCCCCATCATTCTCGATCGATGATCCGTCCCGCATGAACGACCTGCTGCGCTCCTTCGGCCGGGCGCTCGCGAGTGCGCTGCACCCGCGGATGCTCTGGCTCACCTTCATGCCGTTTATCGTCGCCGCGGTGCTCTGGGGCGTCGTGCTGTGGTTCGCGTGGCAGCCGCTCGTCGACGCCGCGCGCGCGGCGCTCGACGGCTTCGCGCTGACGGCGCTCGTCTACAAGTTCTTCGCCGCGATCGGCGCGTCGCAGTTGCATGCGGTCGTCGCGCCGTTCGTCGTCGTGTCGCTCGCGATCCCGCTCATCGTGCTGACCGTGCTGCTGCTGATCGCGACGCTCTCGATGCCCGCCGTCGTGACCCAATTGTCGAAACGCCAGTTCGCGTCGCTCGAGATGAAGCGGGGCGGCAGCTGGTTCGGCAGCGTGTTCAATTCGCTGTGGGCCGCGCTCGCGAGCATCGTGCTCCTGATCGTCACGGTGCCGCTGTGGCTGATTCCGCCGTTCTTCGCGCTGCTGCCGCCCGTGATCTGGGGCTGGCTCACGTACCGCGTGATGACCTACGACGCGCTCGCGCTGCACGCGAGCGTCGACGAGCGCCGCGCGCTCGTGCGCAAGCATCGCTGGCCGCTTCTCGGCATCGGCGTCGCGAGCGGGCTGCTCGGCACGGTGCCGACCTTCATCTGGGTGTCGTCGATCTGGATGATGGTGCTGTTTCCGTTCGTCGCCGCCGCGATGATCTGGGTCTACGCATTCATCCTGGTGTTCTCGGCGCTGTGGTTCGGCTTCTATTGCCTGCGCGCGCTGCAGGACCAGCGCGCGGCGGCCGCGAGCGCGACTTCCATCGAACCGACGAGGCAAGCATGACCATCGGCATCATCATCATCGGCGACGAGATCCTGTCCGGGCGCCGCCAAGACAAGCACCTCGCAAAGGTGATCGAACTCCTCGGCGCGCGCGGGCTCGCGCTCGGCTGGGCCGAGTACGTCGGCGACGATCCCGCGCGGATCACGGCGACGCTCGCGCGCACGTTCGCGTCGGACGACATCGTGTTCGCGACGGGCGGGATCGGCGCGACGCCCGACGACCACACGCGCCAGTGCACGGCCGAGGCGCTCGGGGTGCCGCTCGAGCTGCATCCGGAGGCGAAGGCGCTGATCGAGGAGCGGATTCGCGAAACGCATGCGGACCCGGCGAAGCCCATCGATCTCGATTCACCCGAGAACCAGCATCGCTTCAACATGGGCGTGTTCCCGCGCGGCGCGACGATCATCCCGAACGGCTACAACCGGATTCCGGGCTTCTCGTGCGGCGACCACCATTTCGTGCCGGGCTTTCCGGTGATGGCGTGGCCGATGATCGAATGGGTGCTCGACACGAAGTACGCGCACCTGCACCACGCGACGCCGCATGCGGAGCGTTCGCTGTACGTGTTCGAGCTGCCGGAATCGACGTTGACGCCGCTCATGGAGAAGATCGAGCGCGATTTCCCGGGCGTGCGGGTGTTCAGCCTGCCGAGCGTCGGCGACGCGGAGAAGGGCGGGATCTATGCGCGCCGGCACATCGATCTCGGCGTGAAGGGCGAGCCGGAAGCGGTCGCGGCCGCGTTCGTGAAGCTGCGCGAAGGCGTGCATCTGCTCGGCGGCGATATCGTCGAGCCGGCCATGCCGCAGCACGGCTGAGCCGGGCGGACGGCCGACAAGCCGGCGACCGACAAGAAAGAGAGGAGGACCGGCCGGTGGAGTGCCGGCCGGACGCACGGCGGCGCCGACGGGCGTCGCGCCGTGCCGCACCGCGTTGGCGCATGCAGGCCGCGCCGGCGCCGCTCGTCATCGCCGTGTCATCGGCCGGCCCGACGATGGCGGGCGGCGGTGCGTGTGACGTGTCATGCGCCGATCCAGGGCAGGCCGCGGTGGCACCAGCCATCGACGGTCTTCCGGTGCCCTTGTGCGTCTTTCGCGCCTTCGAATCCTTCGAGCAGATCGAATGCCTGCGTGAAGCCGGCCTGCGTGGCGGCGACCGCGGCGAGCTTCGAGCGCGCGGCGCTTCGGCACAGGAACAGGACCGGCTGATCGGGCTGCACGGCCGCGCGCAGCTGGTCGATGAATTCCGCATTCGGCACGCCGCCCGGATAGCGGGTCCATTCGACGTGCGAGTATTGGCCGTCGCCGACGAGCGGACGGCCGACCCAATCGAGCTCCGCGCGGGTGCGCACGTCGACGAGGCGCGCGTTCCGATCGAGCTGCAGCAGTTCGAAGGCCTCGGCGGGCGAGAGCGCGCCCGCGTAGTTCAGGTTGCCTTGCGCGCGGCGCGTGTCGGCCTGCGCGTAAAGCTGTTCAAGCGTACTCATGGCGGGAGGTCTCCTGCGGATCAAAAGAACATTCTAGCGTGCCGGGCGCGCGGCGACGGCCGGCAGTGTCGCCGATGTGCGGTTGTCACCAAAAAGGTGCAGAATGCATCGTTGGCACCAAAAATGTGATTGCTGAGTGCGCGAAGCCTTGTATTGCACAATATTAGTGCTTGTTCGGTGGCGTCCGGGCGCACCGAAGCCCCGAAAGAGCGCGCCCTGGCCCTGACGGGGCGCGGCCTTGCGCGTTTCGCGCCGATCTGGCGCATGCATGGCATGGAAGCTGCTATATAGATCCCGTTCGAATCGGTTGTACGCGGCAAAGAACGCTGCGCTCAGCAGCTCGCTTAACGAGGCGGTCCCAGTCCGCCGGATTTGTTCAATCAGGAGAAGAGGTTATGAGTAAAACCGTCGCCGACGTCATGCAGCTCGTGAAGGACGAGGACGTCAAGTTTGTCGATTTCCGCTTCACGGACACGCGCGGCAAGGAACAGCACGTGTCGGTGCCGGTGTCGGCGTTTGACGAAGACAAGTTCGAAGGCGGTCACGCGTTCGACGGTTCGTCGATCGCGGGCTGGAAGGGCATCGAGGCGTCGGACATGCTGCTCGTGCCGGATCCGGACACCGCCTTCATCGATCCGTTCTATGAAGAGTCGACGCTCGTTCTGACCTGCGACGTCGTCGAGCCGGCGGACGGCAAGGGTTACGAGCGCGATCCGCGCTCGCTCGCACGGCGCGCGGAAGCGTACCTGAAGAGCTCGGGTCTCGGCGACACCGCGTACTTCGGTCCGGAGCCGGAATTCTTCATTTTCGACTCGGTCCAGTGGAACACGGACATGTCGGGCTGCTTCGTGAAGATCGGGTCGGAAGAAGCGCCGTGGTCGTCGGCGAAGGAATTCGAAGGCGGCAACACGGGCCACCGTCCGGGCGTGAAGGGCGGCTACTTCCCGGTCGCGCCGGTCGATTCGTTCCAGGACATGCGCTCGGAAATGTGCCTGCTGCTCGAGCAGATCGGCATTCCGGTCGAAGTGCACCACCACGAAGTGGCGGGCCAGGGCCAGAACGAAATCGGCACGAAGTTCTCGACGCTGGTGCAGCGCGCCGACTGGACGCAGCAGCTGAAGTACATCGTTCTTAACGTCGCGCACACGTACGGCAAGACGGCGACGTTCATGCCGAAGCCCGTCGTCGGCGACAACGGCTCGGGCATGCACGTGCACCAGTCGATCTGGAAGGACGGCCAGAACCTGTTCGCGGGCAACGGCTACGCCGGCCTGTCCGAATTCGCGCTGTTCTACATCGGCGGCATCATCAAGCACGCGCGCGCGCTGAACGCGATCACGAACCCGACGACGAACTCGTACAAGCGTCTCGTGCCGCACTTTGAAGCGCCCGTGAAGCTCGCGTACTCGGCGCGCAACCGCTCGGCGTCGATCCGCATTCCGCACGTGTCGAACCCGAAGGGCCGCCGCATCGAAACGCGCTTCCCGGACCCGATGGCGAACCCGTACCTGTGCTTCTCGGCGCTGATGATGGCGGGTCTCGACGGCGTCCAGAACAAGATCCATCCGGGCGAGGCCGCGGACAAGAACCTGTACGACCTGCCGCCGGAAGAGGATGCAAAGATCCCGACCGTGTGCGCGGGCCTCGACCAGGCGCTCGAAGCACTCGACAAGGACCGCGAGTTCCTCACGCGCGGCGGCGTGTTCACGGACGCGATGATCGATGCGTACCTCGGTCTGAAGGAGCAGGAGCTCGCGAAGTTCCGCATGACGACGCATCCGGTCGAGTTCGAGATGTACTACTCGCTGTAAGCGGCGATGGCGCTTCGTCTCGTCGGCGGACGAAGCGCCGCGGCGCCGACCGGCCTTCGCGCGGCAACTGCGCGCGAAGGCGTCGGACCTTGAAAGGGGACGGCGTGACGCCGTCCCTTTTTTGTTCCGCCCGTCACGGCGGGTTTTGACACGGCATCCACGCAAGATGGTTCTGAAGAATCTGATCAAGGCCAGGGCCGGCCACCCGGAGCGCCTGTCGGACGACGACCGGCTCGCGCGCTCGGGGCTCCTCACGGGACTGGAAGCGCTGCCGACGGTCGTGCTCGTGCTCGACCGGCGCACGCTCAGGATCGCGTTCGCCAATCCGTCGGCGGAGGCGATGCTCGACATCTCGCGCCGGCAGTTGTCGCAGATGCCGTGGGGCGAGATCTTCCCGAATGCGAACGAGCTCGCGACGACGATCACCGCGATCGGCGAAGAGCGTTTTCATGCGACCCATCTCGACACCGTGCTCGACCGCCCGGGCCGCGAGCCGCTGCACGTGCACGCGATCGTCGGCTTTCTCGAAGGCGCGCCCGACTTCGTGCTCGTCGAGCTGTTCGAGAACGAGCGGCAGTCGCGCACCGACCGCGAGGAACGGATTCACGACCTCACGGCCGTCAACAAGCAGTTGATCCGCAATCTCGCGCACGAGATCAAGAATCCGCTCGGCGGGATTCGCGGCGCCGCGCAACTGCTCGAGTTCGAACTCGGCGAGCGTGAGCGCGACGAGCTGCGCGAGTACACGCAGGTGATCATCAAGGAATCGGACCGGCTGCAGACGCTCGTCGACCGCCTGCTCGAGCCGCATCGTCATCCGCACATCGTCGGCGACGTGAACATCCACGAAGTGTGCGAGCGGGTGCGCGCGGTGATGCTCGCGGAATTCCCGCGCGGCCTCACGATCGAGCGCGACTACGACGTGAGCGTGCCCGATCTGCGCGGCGACAAGGAGCAACTGATCCAGGCGCTCCTGAACATCGTGCGCAACGCGGCGCAGGCGCTGCGCGAGCGGATCGCGCAGGGCGACGCGAGGATCGAGCTGCGCACGCGCGTCGCGCGCAAGATCACGATCGCGAAGCGCCTGTACAAGCTGGCACTGGACTTGCATGTGATCGACAACGGCCCCGGCATTCCCGACGACATCCGCGACCGGATCTTCTATCCGCTCGTGTCCGGCCGCGACGACGGCAGCGGGCTCGGGCTCACGCTCGCGCAGACGTTCATTCAGCAGCACGACGGGATGATCGAAGTGGACAGCCGGCCGGGCCGCACCGAATTTCAGATTTTGCTGCCGCTCGATCATTGAGCGGCGGCGCAGCGATTCTCCATACCTCTGACCGACCATGAAGCCGATCTGGATAGTAGACGACGACCAATCGATCCGCTGGGTGCTCGAGAAAGCGCTCGCGCGCGAGAGCTTCGCGACGAGGAGCTTCGCGAACGTGCGCGACGCGCTCGCCGCGCTCGACCAGGAAACGCCGCAGGTGCTCGTATCCGACATCCGGATGCCGGGCGGCTCGGGACTCGAGTTGCTGCAGGCGATGCACGACCGGCTGCCGGGACTGCCCGTCATCATCATGACGGCATTCTCGGATCTGGACAGCGCGGTCGCGGCGTTCCAGGGCGGCGCGTTCGAATACCTCGCGAAGCCGTTCGACGTCGACAAGGCGGTCGAACTGATCCGGCGCGCGGTCGAAGAGAGCCTGCGCGGCGGCGTGCCCGACGACGACAAGCTCGCCGAAGCGCCCGAGATGCTCGGCCAGGCGCCCGCGATGCAGGACATGTTCCGCGCGATCGGGCGGCTGTCGCATTCGGCCGCGACCGTGCTGATCACGGGCGAGTCGGGCACCGGCAAGGAGCTCGTCGCGCGCGCGCTGCATCGGCACAGCCCGCGTGCGAACGGGCCGTTCATCGCACTCAACACGGCGGCGATCCCGAAGGACCTGCTGGAGTCCGAACTGTTCGGCCACGAGCGCGGCGCGTTCACGGGCGCGCAGACGACGCGCCAGGGCCGCTTCGAGCAGGCCGAGAACGGCACGCTGTTCCTCGACGAAATCGGCGACATGCCGTTCGATCTGCAGACGCGTCTGCTGCGCGTGCTGTCGGACGGGCAGTTCTATCGCGTCGGCGGTCACAGCCCGCTGCGCGCGAACGTGCGCGTGATCGCGGCGACGCACCAGAATCTCGAGTCGCGCGTGCGGCAGGGCCTGTTCCGCGAGGACTTGTATCATCGGCTGAACGTGATCCGGCTGCGGCTGCCGCCGCTGCGCGAACGCAGCGAGGACATTGCGCTCCTCACGCGCCACTTCCTGCAGAAGAGCGCGCGCGACCTGGGCGTCGAGCCGAAGCGCGTGTCGGACGAGGCGCTCGCGTATCTGACGTCGCTGCCGTTTCCAGGCAATGTCCGGCAGCTCGAGAACCTCGCGAACTGGCTGACGGTGATGGCGCCCGCGCAGACGGTCGAGGTCAAGGACCTGCCGCCCGATCTCGTCGCGACGCAGACGGCGTCGGGCGGCGTGGCGCCGGCGGAAGCCGTGGTGATCGCAAACACGTCCGTCGCCGGCAACGGCGCGGCCGAGCCGCAGGCGGCAGGCGTGGCCGTCGCCGCGCCCGTCTTGGCGAGCGCGCCCGCGGCGGCGGGCACGACCGCCGGACATCCGCTGTGGGAGCACGGGTTGCGCACCGAGGTCGCGCGCTTGCTGCGCGAGAACTCAGCCGACGTGATGGATGCGCTCGCGCGCCGCTTCGAAGCCGCGGTGATCCGCGAGGCGCTCGACTTCACGCGCGGCCGCAAGGTCGAGGCGGCGGAACGGCTCGGCATCGGCCGCAACACGATCACGCGCAAGATCCAGGAACTGCACCTCGAGTCGTGATCCGATGTGGCGCGATGCGGGCGTCGCATGCGCGGCCCGCATCGATCGACAAGAGAAAACGGGGCGCCTCGAGCGCCCCGTTTGCATGGGATGGCGATGCGTTCGCCGATGCGGGCACGATGCACCGATGCGGCGCTCGGCGCATGCGCCGCGTCGTCGCGCGCGGCGCCGCCGTGCGTCGACGCGCGCGACGATTGCCGTGCGCGAGCTCAACCGATCTGCGCGACGACGGGCGTGTGATCGGACGGCTGCTCCCACGTGCGCGGCACGCGGTCGACCGTGCAACTCGTGCAGGTGTCGGCGAGCGCGGGCGACAGCAGGATGTGATCGATCCGGAGCCCGGCGTTGCGGCGGAATGCGAGCATCCGGTAATCCCACCACGTGAACGTCTTCTCCGGCTGATCGAAGCGGCGGAACGCGTCGATGAAGCCGAGCGAGAGAAGCTGCGCGAAGTGCGCGCGCTCCTGCGGCGACACGAGGTTCTGGCCTTCCCATTTCGCGGGATCGTGCACGTCGCGATCCTCGGGCGCGATGTTGTAGTCGCCCAGCAGCGCGAGCTTCGGATAGCGCTGCATCTCGTCCTTCAGCCACGCCTGCAGCGCGTCGAGCCATTGCATCTTGTAGACGAACTTGTCCGAGTCGAGCGCCTGGCCGTTCGGGAAATACGCGGACACGATCCGCACGCCGTCGATCGTCGCGGCGATCAGGCGCTGCTGCGCGTCCTCGAAACCGGGGATGTTGCGCACGACGTGCGTCTCGTCGAACGGCAGGCTCGCGCGCGCGAGGATCGCGACGCCGTTGTAGGTCTTCTGGCCCGTGAACCAACTGCGATAGCCGGCCGCTTCGAGATCGGCGCGCGGGAATTTCTCGTCGGGGATCTTGAGCTCCTGCAGGCACAGCACATCGACGTTGCTCTGCGCGAGCCAGTCGAGCACGTGCTGCTTGCGCACGTTCAGGGAGTTGACGTTCCAGGTGGCAATTCTCATGGGCGGATCGGCAGGATGCGTAAGGCCGTCATCTTACCGCGAGCCGCCCGCGGCGACCGGAAAGCGTGGTTGCGTACCGGAGGGAAGGGGCGGCGGCCGGCTTCGCGGACGGCGGCCGCCTGCGAGGCGGGGCGATCAGGCGGGCGCCGCCATGCTCGCGAGCGCGGCCGCGTTGCCGGCCATCGCGCTGTCGAATTCGGCGCGCTTTTCGTCGGGGACCATAAAGTAGTCCCAGCACACGTAGTCGCAGCCGAATTTCCAGTCTTCGCGCGTCTCGAGCGGTGTCAGGAAGATGCTGTACAGCACGTATCCGTGATGCTGCGCGAAATCGAACAGCGTTTCGGCCGTGTTGCCGTATGCGCTGTACGACGGCCGTCCGTATTCGACCGACACGAGCGGACGGAATCGGTTCAGCGTGACCTGCGCGCCGTGCAGGCAGTCGATCTCGCCGCCTTCGATGTCGATCTTCATGAACGCGAGCGACTCGAGATCGGCGGTGTGCGCATCGAGCGTGCTGACGGTGACGTCGATCTGCGTGGGATTCGCGGCGTCGGGCAGATTGAATTGACGCTGGCGCAAGCCGCTTTCTTCCGGTGTGCCTTGCGCGTACGTGAACGACGCCGTGCCCGGCTTATTGCTCAGTGCGAGATTGAGCAACTGGACGTTGGGCGTGTTCGCGAACTTCTGGCGCAGGATCTCGTATGCGAACGGCAGCGGCTCGAAGCCGAGCGCGGTGCCGTTCGGCCCGATGCATTCGACGAGAGGTCCGAGATGGCGACCGATATGCGCACCAATGTCGATGATCGTGTCGCCTTGCTTCACCCACTTGCGATAGTGGTATTCGAGCAGCGCTTCGAAGTCGAATCTGACGGCCCCGATATCGAGCAATTCGCGAATCTGTATCAGTTTGGCGCGGCTAGCAGAGTTCTCCACCTTGTCCTCGTCCTTTATGGTCGTCAAAGATGTTTTACTTGTCGCCGGGCGATCGTATCACAGGAGTTGTGGCGGTCGATATCGCCGGATTCGCGCATGTTGCATGCCGCTTTCATAGCTTTCGGCAGGCCGTCGATGGGCGGGCGCGTTCGTTAGGGATACGCATGGTTGGCGAGATGGGCGTCTCTCCTTCAGGCGGCTTCGGTGCGTGGCGAAGAGGGGGGCGGCGGCTCGCGCGCGCCTTCTCTCGCGGATGTTGTCTCGTTGTGCGAAACAAGAGTGAGGATCGGCGCGATCGCGTCGTCGTTCGCGAATGGACGCGGCGCGACGCATCGCTGCGCGGGCGTCACGGCGATGCGTGCTCGCGCGCTGTCGTCGGTCGCCGCGTCATGCTTCGGCCGGATGCGGCGCGGTCAGCCCGCGCTCGACCGCATAGACCGCGATCTGCACGCGGCTCGTCAGGTTCAGCTTCTTCAGGATGTTCTGCACGTGGATCTTCACCGTGCTCTCGGCGACGTCGAACTCGCGCGCGATTTCCTTGTTGCTCGTGCCGCGCGCGAGCGCGCGCACGATGTCGTGCTCGCGCGGCGTCAACTGGTCGGGGTCGACCGACGCATGCGCGACGGGGGCGTGCGCGGCGGCCTGCGCGAGCCGTGTCGCCGCCTGCGGCGCGCGCAGGCTCGCGATCCATTTCGCGGTCATGCTCTCGGCGATCACGGGCTCGCCCGCGGCCGCCTTGCGAATGCCCGCGACGAGCGTCTCCGCGTCGATGTTCTTCACGAGGAAGCCGCACGCGCCGTCGCGCAGCGCGGTCGTCAACTCCTCGGCGTCCTCCGACACCGTGAGGATCACGACGTGCGCCGACGGCACGTCCTGCACGAGCAGTTGCAGCGTCTCGAGCCCGGACAACCCCGGCATGTTCAGGTCGAGCAGGATCACGTCGGGCTGATGCTGCTTCGCGCGCTTCACGCCTTCGACGCCGTCGGACGCTTCGTCGACGACTTCGAAATCCGGCTGGCGTTGCAGCAGCAGCTTGACGCCGCTGCGAAAGAGCGTGTGGTCGTCAATCAACAGTACGCGTATGGTCATGATGCTTGTCCTCGTTCTTGTGTCTATGCCGCCTGTCGCGCGTCGGCCGGCAACACCAGCTCGACGCGCGCGCCGCGCTGCGGCGCGCCTGTCAACGTGAGCGTCGCGCGCAGGCGGGCGGCGCGCTCTCGCATGATCGTGAGTCCGACGTGCGTGTCGGCGCGCGCGGCGAGCGCGGCCGGATCGTAGCCGCAGCCGTCGTCGGCGACGGACAGCCTGAACGCGGCGCCGTTCTCGACTTCGACCGCGACATGCCGCGCATGCGCGTGCTTGCGCACGTTCGACAGCGCTTCCTGCAGGATGAACAGCACCTGCAACTGCTCATCGGGCGGCAGCGGCGCGCCGCCCGTCTCGCGATAGTCGAGATCGCATGCGATGCGCGTCTGCTTCTCGAAGCGCGCGATCGTTTCCTCGATCGCCGCCTTCAGCTCGCCTTGCGTGAGGCGCGTACGGAAGTTGAGGAGCAGCTCGCGCACGTCCGCATAGCTCTGCTCGACGCCGTGCTTGAGCATCGGCACGATTTCGCGCGCATCGACGAGGTTGTCGTGCGCGATCGCATCGCCGAGCATCTGCGTCTGCAGGTTCACGAAGTTGAGGCTCTGCGCGATGCTGTCGTGCAGCCCTTGCGCGACGAGATTGCGCTCTTCGGCGACGGCGAGCTGCCGCGCGCTCGCGGACAGACGCACGTGATCGAGCGCGATCCCGAGATGGCGGCCGAGCGTCTCGAGCACGCGCCGCTCGGCGTCGGGCAGCCGCGACGCGTCGCGGTAGTGCAGCGAGAACGAGCCCAGCACCGCGTCCTGCGTCATCACCTTGAACACGGCGACGGCCGCGAAGCCTTCGCGCGAGCACGGCGTCGGCGCGCGCGCGGCGCTGCCGCGCAGGTCGTGCAGCACGGCTGTCTCCGCGCGCGTCGCGGTGCCGCAGAAGCAGTCGTCGACCGGCATGCAGCGCTCGAGATCGGTGAGCTCGGTCGACAGTCCTTCGGCGATCACGAGATGCAGCTTCTCGCCCGCCGGATCGGTGACGCGGATGCTGCCCGCGTCGGCGTCGAACTGCGCGATCGCGCGCGACAGGAATCCCGCGCACAACGCGTCGACGGCCTGCGGACGGTTCAGGAATGCGGTGATTTCGTAGAGCGCGGTGAGCTCGCGGTTCTGCGCGGCGAGCTGCGCGGTCTTCTGCTGCACGCGCTCTTCGAGCCCCGCGTACAGCTCCTGCAGTTCACTCGCCATCCGGTTGAAGCCGCGCGCGAGATCGCCGAACTCGTCGCGCGTCTGCACGGGCAGCCGCACGGCGAATTCGCGCGCGGCCATGCGCTTCAGGCCGTCGCGCAGCTGCATCACGGGCAGGATGATCCACAGGAACAGCAGGTAGATGACGGCGACCGTGCCCGAGCACGCGAGCAGGCCGAGCCCGATCTGCGACAGGCGCAGCCATGTCGTCTTGCGCGCGTTGTCCGATTCGATCTCGCGCACGAGCAGATCGGCTTCGTCGACGAAGCCCGGCAGCGCGACGAGATAGGCGGCGGCCGCGTCAGGCCCCCGCGCGCCCGTCAGCGCCGCCGTGGCGAGCGGCCGCAGCGCGGCGTTCCAGCGGTCGGTGACGATGTCGAGCTGATGCTGGATGACGGTCGTGTTCGGCAGGAAGAGGGGCCGCGACGGATCGCCTCGGCGCAGCCGCGCGAGCGTGCCGTCGACCGCGTCGACTTCGGCCGAGAGCTGGCGCTGCGGCTCGATGCCCGCGCCCGACAGCTCGACGTACGTGCGCGTCGCGCGCATCCGCAGGCTGCCGGCATCGTTGATCGCCGCGCCCGCGCCTTCGAGCTGCCACGACAGCCACAGCGTGCCGCCCACCATCGCGAGGACGAGCGCCCACGCAATCGCCGACAGCGCGACGATTCGCGTCGACAGGCGGTGCCGCCACGGGGCGGCGGAGTCGGGGAGGGCGGGAGCCATAGCACGTCCTGATTTTTTTGGACATGACAATTGTCCTGCCGAATGTTGCGCTCCCGCTGCGACATAGCGGCACGTGAGGCATCGCGGCGCACTCGCCGGCGCGCCGCGATCGATTTGCTCCGACCCTCCAACGTGAAGCGGGACTGGACCCTAGCGGCGCGCGCGCACGAGCTGCCATGCGCGGCCGACGTACGTGACCGACGCGAAGCCGCTCCACACGTGGACGAGTCGCGTGAACGGGAAGATCGCGAAGAGCGAGATGCCCATGAACAGATGCGCCTTGAAGAGCCACGGCGCATCGGCGACAAAGCTCGCCGCGTCGCCGCGGAACGTGACGATGTGCTGCGCCCACGTCATCAACTGCACCATCAGATGGCCGTCGGTGTGGCTCGCCGATTCGAGGATCGTCGACAGCCCGAGCACGAGCGTGATCAGCAGCCATGCGAGCAGCACCTTGTCGCCGCGGCGCGTGACGGCGGCGATACGCGCGTTCGTCAGGCGCCGATGCAGCAGGATCACGAGGCCGACGAGCGCGAGCGAGCCCATCACGCCGCCCGCCGTCATCGCGACGAGTTGCTTGAGATGATGGGTGACGCCGAGCGTGTCCCACACCACGACGGGCGTGAGCAGCCCGACGAGATGCCCGAAGAACAGCCCGAGCACGCCGACGTGGAACAGGATGTTGCCCGTGCGCAGCGCCCCGCGATGCAAGAGCTGCGAGCTGTCTGACTTCCACGTGTATTGCTCGCGCTCGAAGCGCGCGAGGCTGCCGAACAGGAAGATGGCGGCGGCGATGTACGGATAGATGCCGTAGACGAAACTATTCAGATAATCCATGACGTGACCTCGAAACGGGTTCGCGACGCCCCCGCGTCACGCGCGGGGAGCGGGCGTCGCCGCGCGGCGCGGCGGATGAAAGCGGATCGGCTGAGTGAGCGACGCGCTCGCCGCGGGCGCGAGCAGCGGCTCGACGCCGTCGTGGCCGGGGCCGAAGCGTTCCAGCGCCTCGTCCATCGTGCGCGGCGGCGGCTCGGCGACGGGCTGCGGCTCGACCGGGCTCAGCGCGCGCAGCACCGCGAACGCGGCCGCATACGGGCTCTGCGCGCGAGCGAGGCGCTCGCCGAGCGCGGCGAGCACGTCGATCGCGTCGCCGAGCAGGCGCGCCGCGTGCTCGCTGTCGCCGTCACCCGCGATCGCGCCGAGGAATTCGACGAAGAGCGGCACATAGTCGGGCAACTCGTTGCCGACCGGCTCGAAGCCGTGACGGCGGTATTCGTCGAGCAGATCGACCATCGCCTGGCCGCGGTCGCGGCTCTCGCCGTGTACGTGCTCGAACAGATGCAGCGAGTGCGACGGCGTGCGGTCGAACGTCGCGACGTAGCGTTCCTGTAGCTCGATCAAGGGCGTCGCGCGCAGCGACGCGACGAGCGGCGCGAGCGTCGAGCGCGCGTCGGGGAACGCGTCGAGCGCGCGCTCGACGTCGGGCAGCGCGTCGAGCAACGCCTGCTCCGGATAGATCAGCAGGGCGGACAGAATCGGATAGATCGACATGACGTTTTCCTCGTGCGACGTGCTCATGCGGCGCTCGCTTTCTTGCGCGTGACGGTCGGCAGCGCCGCGTACGACACCGCCGTTTCCTTCTTGCGGCCGAACAGCGTGCCGTCCGACGTGCCGCCCGAACAGCCGTTGCCGAACGAGAAGCCGCAACTGCCTTTCTCGTCGAAGCTGTCTTCGGCCATTTCCTTGTGCGACGACGGAATCACGAAGCGGTCCTCGTAGTTCGCGATCGCCATCAACTGATACATGTCCTCGACCTGCTCGGCGGTGAGTCCGACCTGCGCGAGCACCTGCGCGTCGTGCTCGCCGTGCACGGTCTGCGCGCGCTTGTACGCGCGCATCGCGAGCATCCGGTCGAGCGCGGCGGCGACCGGCGCTTCGTCGCCCGCGGTCAGCAGGTTCGCGAGATAGCGCAGCGGAATCCGCAGGCTGCGCACGTCCGGGATCACGCCGTTCATCCCCATGTGGCCCGACTGCGCGGCGCCCTGGATCGGCGACAGGGGCGGCACGTACCAGACCATCGGCAGCGTCCGGTATTCCGGATGCAGCGGGAACGCGACCTTCCATTCGCACGCCATCCGGTAGACGGGCGAGCGCTTCGCCGCGTCGATCCAGCTTTGCGGGACGCCGTCCGCGAGCGCCTGACGCTCGATCGCCGGATCGTGCGGATCGACGAACACCGCGAGCTGCTCTTCGTAGAGCTTCTGCGGATCGGCGACCGACGCCGCCTGCTCGATGCGGTCCGCGTCATACAGCATCACGCCGAGATAGCGGATGCGGCCGACGCAGGTTTCCGAGCAGACGGTCGGCTGCCCGGCCTCGATGCGCGGGAAGCAGAACACGCACTTCTCGGCCTTGCCGGTCTGCCAGTTGAAGTAGATCTTCTTGTACGGGCAGCCCGAGATGCACATCCGCCAGCCGCGGCACTTGTCCTGGTCGACGAGCACGATCCCGTCGTCCTCGCGCTTGTAGACGGAGCCGGACGGGCACGACGCGACGCACGTCGGATTCAGGCAGTGCTCGCAAAGGCGCGGCAGGTACATCATGAAGGTGTTCTCGAATGTCGAGTACATTTCCTTCTGCACGTCCTCGAACAGCTTGTCGCGGCCGCGCGACTTGAACTCGCCGCCGAGATCGTCTTCCCAGTTCGGCCCCCATTCGATCTTGTCCATCTTCTGGCCGGTGATCGCGGAGACCGGGCGCGCGGTCGGCGGCGTCTGCGACAGCGGCGCGTTCTGCAGATGCGCGTAGTCGTACGTGAACGGCTCGTAGTAGTCGTCGATGCCGGGAAGGTTGGGATTCGCGAAGATGTTCGCGAGGATCTTCAGCTTGCCGCCCTGGCGCGGCTCGAGCTTGCCCGCGTCATTGCGCTTCCAGCCGCCTTGCCACTTGTCCTGGTTTTCCCACTCGCGCGGGTAGCCGATGCCCGGCTTCGTCTCGACGTTGTTGAACCACGCGTACTCGACGCCGTCGCGCGACGTCCACACGTTCTTGCAGGTGACGGAGCAGGTGTGGCATCCGATGCATTTGTCGAGATTGAGCACCATCGCCACTTGTGCGCGGATCTTCATTGTGCTGCTCCTTCGTTAAGCGGCTCCTCGAGCCAGTCCACCCGGTTCATCTTGCGCACGATCACGTATTCGTCGCGGTTGCTGCCGACCGTCCCGTAGTAGTTGAAGCCGTACGCCTGCTGCGCGTAGCCGCCGATCATGTGCGTCGGCTTCGTCACGGTGCGCGTGACCGAGTTGTGAATCCCGCCGCGCTTGCCGCTCGTCTCCGCGCCCGGCACGTTCACGATCTTTTCCTGCGCGTGGTACATGAGGCACATGCCGGCCGGCACGCGCTGCGACACGACCGCGCGCGCGGTCAGCGTGCCGTTCACGTTGAACACCTCGACCCAGTCGTTGTCGCTGATGCCCGCCTGCTGCGCTTCGGCCTCCG
Source organism: Burkholderia sp. ABCPW 14 (assembly GCF_001523835.1). Taxonomy (NCBI): domain Bacteria; kingdom Pseudomonadati; phylum Pseudomonadota; class Betaproteobacteria; order Burkholderiales; family Burkholderiaceae; genus Burkholderia; species Burkholderia sp. ABCPW 14. The sequence continues at coordinate 27,429 of NZ_LOVS01000153.1, forward strand.
AGATCCACACGTGCGGGCCGCCGCGCGACAGCGTCAGCATCCGCAGGTTGTCCGAGTAGGTCGAGTGGATGCCCCATTTCTGGTGCGGCGTGATCCAGTTCAGCACGAGCTCAGGCTGGCCGTTCGGCATCCGCTTGTGCAGCGGCGCGACCGTCTTGGTGTCGATCGCCGGCCGGTATGCGCACGAGCCTTCGCCGAAGTCGAGCATCCAGCGATGGTCCTGATAGAACTGCTGGCGGCCCGTCAGCGTGCGCCATGGAATCAGCTCATGGACGTTCGTGTAGCCGGCGTTGTAGCTGACTTCCTCCGATTCGAGGCCGGACCACGTCGGCGCCGAGATGATCTTGCGCGGCTGCGCCTGCACGTCGCGAAAGCGGATCTTGTCGTGCTCGCGGCCGACCGCGAGATGCGCATGATCGCGGCCCGTGATCTTCGAGAGGGCGTCCCATGCCTTCACCGCGACGTGGCCGTTCGTTTCCGGCGCGAACGTGAGGATCATCTCGGCCGCGTCGATCGCGGTGTCAAGGCGCGGGCGGCCGCGGCTCACGCCGGGCTCGGCGACCGTGTCGGACAGCGCGCCGATCTCCTTCACTTCGTGCTCGGTGTTCCAGTTGATCCCCTTGCCGCCGTTGCCGAGCTTGTCGAGGAGCGGCCCGATCGACGTGAACTTCTTGTAGATGTCGCCGTAGTCGCGCTCGACGACCGTCATCGACGGCGCGGTCTTGCCGGGGATCAGGTCGCATTCGCCGCGTCGCCAGTCCTTCGGCTCGAACGGCTGGCCGAGCTCGCCCGGCGTGTCGTGCATGAGCGGCGTGCAGACGAGGTCGCGCCGCGTGCCGAGGTACGGGCCCGCGATCTCGCTGAACTTCTTCGCGATCGTCTTGTAGATCTCCCAGTCGGTCTTGCTCTCCCACAACGGCTGCACGGCTTCGGACAGCGGGTGGATGAACGGATGCATGTCCGACGTGTTGAGATCGTCCTTCTCGTACCAGGTCGCGGTCGGCAGCACGATGTCGCCGTACAGGCACGTCGTGCTCATCCGGAAGTCGAGGACCGTGAGCAGATCGAGCTTGCCTTCGGCCGCGTCGCGCACGTTCACTTCGGACGGCTTCAGCGCATCGGCCTCGTCGCTGAAGAGCGCGTTCTGCGTGCCGAGCAGATACTTGAGGAAGTACTCGTGCCCCTTGCCCGAGCTGCCGAGAATGTTCGAGCGCCACACGAACATGTTGCGCGGGAAGTTCGCGGGGTTGTCGGGATCGTCGCACGCGAACGCGAGCTTGCCGTTCTTCAGCATCTCGACCCCGTATGCGACGGGCTCCTTGCCCGCGCGCTCGGCTTCGTCGACGACGTCGAGCGGATTTCTGCCGAGCTGCGGCGCCGACGGCAGCCAGCCCATCCGCTCGGACTTCGCGTTCAGGTCGAGCAGCGTCATGCCTTCGTACTTCGAACGATCGGCGGTCGGCCCGAGGATTTCGTCGACCGCGAGCTTTTCATGACGCCATTGGCTCGTGTGGCTGTAGAAGAACGACGTGCCGTTCATCTGGCGCGGCGGGCGCGACCAGTCGAGCGCGAACGCGAGCGGCGCCCAGCCGAACTGCGGACGCAGCTTCTCCTGGCCGACGTAGTGCGCCCAGCCGCCGCCGCTCTGGCCGATGCAGCCGCACATCATCAGGAGGTTGATGATGCCGCGGTAGATCATGTCGTTGTGATACCAGTGGTTGAGCGCCGCGCCGACGATCACCATGCTTTTGCCGCGCGTTCTGTCCGCGTTGTCGGCGAACTCGCGCGCGACCTGGATCACGAGATGGCGCGCGACGCCCGTGTGCTTTTCCTGCCACGCGGGCGTGTACGGCACGTCGTCGTCGAAGCTCGCCGCGACGTTCGGTCCGCCTAGGCCCTGGTCGACGCCGTAGTTCGCCATCTGCAGGTCGTAGACGGTCGCGACGAGCGCGGTCGTGCCGTCGGCGAGCGCGACGCGCTTCGCGGGCACGCGGCGCGCGAGCAGCGATTCGTGCTCGCCGCCGAAGTAGGGGAAGCCCACGTCGACGACTTCATCGTGCGCGTCGACGAGCGACAGCTTCGGATCGATCGCGCGGCCGCTGCCGCCGTCCTTCATTTCGAGATTCCAGCGGCCGACCTTCTCGCCGCCGTTGTGCGCGGCTTCGCCCCAGCGAAAGCCGATCGAGCCGTTCGGCGCGACGATGTCGCCCGTCGCGGCGTCGATCGCGAGCGTCTTCCATTCGGGATGATTCGCTTCGGCGAGCGAGTCGGCGAGATGCGACGCGCGCAGGAAGTGATCGGGCACGCGCATGCCGTCGCGCTCGCGCAGCAGCACGAGCATCGGCATGTCCGTGTACTGCTTCACGTAGTCGCGGAAGTACGCGGACTTGCCGGCCGTGTGGAATTCCTTCAGCACGACGTGGCCCATCGCCATCGCGAGCGCGGCGTCGGTGCCTTGCTTCGGCGCGAGCCAGATGTCGCCGAACTTGACCATCTCGCCGTAGTCGGACGAGATCGCGACCGTCTTCGTCCCCTTGTAGCGGACCTCGGTGTAGAAGTGCGCGTCGGGGGTGCGCGTCTGCGGCACGTTCGAGCCCCAGACGAGCAGGTAGCTCGAGTTGTACCAGTCGGCCGATTCGGGCACGTCGGTCTGCTCGCCCCACACCTGCGGGCTCGCGGGCGGCAGGTCGCAGTACCAGTCGTAGAACGACAGGCACGCGCCGCCGATGAGGCTCAGATAGCGTGCGCCCGCCGCGTACGACACCATCGACATCGCCGGAATCGGCGAGAAGCCGACGACGCGATCCGGCCCGTAGCGCTTGATCGTGTACGCGTTCGCGGCGGCGATGATCTCGGTCGCGGTGTTCCAGTCCGCGCGCACGAAGCCGCCGAGGCCGCGCACGCTCTTGTAGCGGCGCGCCTTCTCGGGATTCTGGCTGATCGATTCCCATGCGGCGATCGGATCCATCGTCTTGCGCGCCTCGCGCCACATCTCCATCAGGCGGCCGCGGATCATCGGGTATTTGACGCGCTGCGCGGAGTAGACGTACCAGCTGTACGACGCGCCGCGCGGGCAGCCGCGCGGCTCGTGATTCGGCAGGTCGGCGCGGGTGCGCGGATAGTCGGTCTGCTGGGTTTCCCACGTGATGAGGCCGTTCTTCACATAGACCTTCCACGAGCAGGAGCCGGTGCAGTTCACGCCGTGCGTCGAGCGGACGATCTTGTCGTGCTGCCAGCGGCTGCGGTAGCCGTTTTCCCAGCGCCGATCCTCGTCGACGACGGCGCCGTGGCCGTCGGAGAACGTGGATTTCACGCGCGACATGAACTTCAGCCGATCCAGAAAATGACTCATCGTGTGTTTCTCCAAGGGCATCCGCGGTCGCCCCAGGGTGCTGCGAATGCTTGTGTCAGGGGACACTCCGAGCTTACGGCGCGTGCGCTTGCGCGCCCATTCGCCGATGGAGCGGGAAAGGGGAGGGAGAAGAACTAGTTCGAAAGAACTAGAGGGCGCGATGCGCCCTCGTGAAATGCGGGTTGGATGCGGCCGCGCGGATGCGGTCGCGCGAATGCGGTCGCGTGTCGCAGCGCGCCGCATCATCCGGAAACGGTCGGCGTCAGCGCGCGTTCAGCACGGCATCGACGCGTTGCGGCGCGCGTAGAACCACCACGTGATCGCGACGCACGACACGTAGAACACGATGAAGCACGTAAGCGCGGGCACGGCCGAACCTGTCATGTCGAGCGACGTGCCGAAGCTCTTCGGAATGAAGAAGCCGCCGTATGCGCCGATCGCGCCCGAGAAGCCGAGCACCGCGGCCGATTCCTTGCCGGCGTCGAGGAGCGCCTGCTTCTGCGCGGCTTCGCCCTGGCCCTGCGCGGCGCGCTGCCGCTCGGTCAGGAAGATCACCGGGATCATCCGGAACGTCGAGCCGTTGCCGATGCCCGTCAGCGCGAACAGCACGATGAACATCGAGAGGAAGCCCGCGAAGTTGCCCGCGTCGCCGCCTGCCGGCAGGTACGCGATGACGCCCGCGACCGCCGCGATCATCGCGGCGAACGTCCAGAACGTGACGCGTGCGCCGCCGATCCGGTCGGACACCCAGCCGCCGACGGGCCGCATCAGCGCGCCCGCGAGCGGGCCGATGAACGCGTAGGCGGTCGGGTTCACGTTCGGGAAGAGCGCCTTCGTGAGGAGCGCGAAGCCGGCGGAGAAGCCGATGAACGAGCCGAAGGTGCCGACGTACAGCCAGCACATCAGCCAGTTGTGCGCCCGGCGGAAGATCACCGCCTGCTCGGCGAACGACGCCTTCGCGTCGGCGATGTCGTTCATCCCGAACCACGCGGCGAGCGTCGCGACGACGATGAACGGCACCCACACGAAGCCCGCGTTCTGCAACCACAGGTTCGTCGTCGTGCCGTGCGCGACAGCGGTTTGCGGATCGCCCGCGAGCGCGCCGAAGATGCCGGCCGAAATCACGAGCGGCGTGACGAACTGCACGACCGACACGCCGAGGTTGCCGATCCCCGCGTTGAGCCCGGTCGCGAGCCCCTTTTTCGCCTTCGGGAAGAAGAAGCTGATATTCGCCATCGACGAGCTGAAGTTCGCGCCGCCGAAGCCGCACAGGAGCGCGAGGATGAGGAGCGTCGGGTAGCCCGTGCCCGGATCGCGCAGCGCGAAGCCCATCCCGAGCGCGGGGATCAGGAGGGTCGCGGTCGAGATCGCGGTGAAGCGGCGGCCGCCGAAGATCGGCACGAGAAACGAGTAGAAGATGCGCAGCGTCGCGCCGGAGAGCGCGGGCAGCGCGGTGAGCCAGAACAGCTGGTTCTTGCCGAAGTGAAAGCCCGCGCGATCGAGATTGACGACGACGACGCTCCACAGCGACCAGACGACGAACGCGAGCATCAGCGCGGGAATCGAGATCGCGAGGTTGCGCCACGCGACGGGGCGCCCCTTGGCTTGCCAGAAGGCCGGGTTTTCGGGATCCCAGCGCACGAGTAGAGAAGTGGACATGATCGAATCCGTTGAGTGAACGAAGGTGACGAAGAAGGCGCTCACGCGGAGCGGGCGGTGAGCACGCGCTGGTCGTGCGCCGCACGCTCGGCGCGGAAGCTGAAGTACATCCAGACGAGGCTCACGCTGACGGTGCCGTAGAGCAGCATGAAGCAGGTCGAGCGCACGCCCGTCAGGTCGACGAGCGCACCGAACAGGATCGGCAGCGCGAAGCCGGCGAGGCCGCCCGCGAGGCCGACGACGCCCGACACCGCGCCGATGTCGTCCGGGAACTCGTCGGCGATGAACTTGAAGACCGACGCCTTGCCGACCGCCATCGCGATGCCGACCGCGAACAGCAGCACGGTGAACGCGACGGGCGTGTGGCCGAGATGGAAGCCGAGCGGGCCGTGCGCCGCATGGATCGTGAAGTCGGTCGGCGGGTAGCTGAGGATGAAGAACGTGACCCAGCAGACCCACATCACCCACCACGTGGTGCGATAGGCGCCGTAGCGGTCGGACAGCCAGCCGCCGATCGCGCGCAGCACGCCGCCCGGCAGCGAGAAGCACGCGGCGAGGAACGCGGCCGATTGGATGCCGAAGCCGTATTCGCCGACGTAGTATTGCGTGAGCCACAGCGACAGCCCGACGTAGCCGCCGAACACGACCGAGTAGTACTGCGAGTAGCGCCACACGCGCGGATTCTTCAGCACGCGCAGCTGCGCGCGCAGCGACGTCGCGTTCGTCGAGCGGTGCGCGGGATCGGTCGCGGAGAACACCCAGAAGAGGAGCGCCATCGCGAGCATCGCGATCGAATAGACGCGCGGCACGATGGTCCACGTGCCCGCCGCCGCGATGAGCGCGGGCGCGACGAACTTGTTGACGGCGGCGCCCGAGTTGCCGGCGCCGAACACGCCCATCGCGAGGCCCTGGCGCGCCTTCGGGAACCAGCGCGCGACATACGGCGTGCCGACCGAGAACGAGCCGCCCGCGAGCCCGACGAAGAGGCCGAGCACGAGGAACTGCCAGAGTTGCGTTGCATACGAGATCAGCCAGATCGGCACGACGGTGACGAGCATCAGGATGAAGAACACGATGCGGCCGCCGTGGCGGTCGGTCCAGATGCCGAGCGGCACGCGGATCAGCGATCCGGTGAGCACCGGCATCGCGGCGACGAGGCCGAATTCGGTGTCGTTCAGGCCGAGGGTCTTCTTGAGCGGAATGCCGAGGATCGCGAACATCATCCAGACGGCGAAGCACAGCGTGAATGCGATCGTGCTCGATGCGAGCACGGGCATCGCACGCTTGTCGAGCGATGCGGGAGGAGCGGAGGTTGCAGCCATGATGATTCTCTCGAGACGAGGAGGAGCGTCTCAAGAGTAGGGACGCGCGATGCGCTTGCCTATTCGCCGGGAGAACGGGCGCGCCTGCATTGCTGGGCCGACCGGACTAGTTCGATCGGCGGGGGCGCGGCGGCATGTGTGACAATTGTTTGAAATAAGATTTGACGCGTCCGCTTAAAACCCATATACTTTTATTTCTCTGACGCGGGGTGGAGCAGTCTGGCAGCTCGTCGGGCTCATAACCCGAAGGTCGTAGGTTCAAATCCTACCCCCGCAACCAAATTCGGCGATGTCCACGCGCAAATGACCGATGCGCGAATCGTCAAAACAAAAACCCGGCTCTTGAGCCGGGTTTTTGTTTTTCCGCGGCCGGTTTCGCATCTCGCACTCGCATCTTTCGATGTCTAACGGGGGTAGTGCACCATCCCGTCGGGTTCTCGCTGCCAGGCGAGCGATGCACTCGCATCGGCACACGGCCACGATTCTCTGCATCGAGCTCTTGCGCGCTGTCACAACGTTGCTGCGTGCCCGAAGCATCGCGCACACTATTCAAAGCAGCGCGGTCTGCGCCCCGGCGCGTGCGCGGTGCGCAATGTCACATCGCGCAGTTGAAACGCGCACTGTGTTTTTGTACAGTATCGGCACCTTGGACAAGCCGACGCCTTCCTCCGACACGCCTCCGCCGCCTTCGGGCGACGCGGCTCCGTTCGCGCGCAAGATCATCCATTGCGATTGCGACTGCTTCTACGCATCGGTCGAGATGCGCGACGATCCGTCGCTGCGCGGCCGCCCGCTCGCGGTCGGCGGCCGGCCCGACCAGCGCGGCGTGATCGCGACCTGCAACTACGAGGCGCGCCGCTATGGCGTGCATTCGGCGATGTCGTCGGCGCTCGCGATGCGCAAGTGCCCCGAGCTGCTGATCCTGCCGCCCGCGATGGACAAGTACCGCGCGGCGTCGCGGCTCATCATGGCGATCTATCGCGACTACACGCCCGACGTCGAGCCGCTGTCGCTCGACGAGGCGTATCTCGACGTGAGCCGCGCGACGCGCTGCCAGGGCAGCGGCACGCTGATCGCGCGCGAGATCCGCGAGCGCGTGCACGATACGGTGGGCGTCACGGTGTCGGCGGGCGTCGCGCCGAACAAGTTCATCGCGAAGATCGCGTCGGACTGGAACAAGCCCGATGGTCTCTTCGTCGTGCGGCCGCATGAGGTCGACGCGTTCGTCGCCGCGCTGCCCGTGCGCAAGCTGCACGGCGTCGGCAAGGTGACGGCCGCGCGGCTCGACAAGCTGGGCATCCGCACGTGCGACGAGCTGCGCGGCTGGTCGCTGTTCGATCTGCATCACGAGTTCGGCGCGTTCGGCCGGCGGCTCTACGAGCTCGCGCGCGGCATCGACGAGCGGCCGGTGCGCGCGGACCAGGAGCGCAAGTCGGTGAGCGTCGAGACGACCTACGTCCGGGATCTCGACACGCTCGACCAATGCGCGGCCGAGATCCGGCGATTGACGGTGCTGCTCGACGCGCGGATCGCGCGGGCAGGGGCGGTGCGCTCGATCAGGAAGCTGTATGTGAAGATCCGCTTCGCGGATTTTCAGCGCACGACGGTCGAATGCGTCGCCGACGCGACCGATGCCGAGACGGCGGTCGCGCTGCTCGCGAAAGGGCTGGTGCGCCGCAAGCAGCCGGTGCGGCTGTTGGGCGTCGGCGTGCGGATCGACGAGGACACGGCCGAGCGGCACGGGCAGATCGCGCTCTTCGACGACGAAGACGACGACGGCGAAAACGACACGTCGCCCGGCGCGTGATCGCTTGATGAGCGTTCGCCGCATGAACAAGAACGAGCGACAAAAAAACGGCAACCCGCCGATGCGGGTTGCCGTTCGTTCCGACTGACGGCGGCGGCTCGACGGGAAGCCGCCGTCGGCGGCTCGTGCGACCGACCGAGCTCGCGCGCGCCGCGCCGAGAGCGTTATGCCCGCGCCTGCGCGGCGTCGGCCATCCCGCTATGACGCAACAGCGCGTCGATGTTCGGCTCGCGGCCGCGGAACGCCTTGAACGAGTCCATCGCCGGACGGCTGCCGCCGACTTCGAGGATCTCGCGCCGGTAGCGCGCGCCCGTCGTCGAATCGAGCACGCTGCCCGCGGAGCCGGCGGCTTCCTCGAATGCCGCGTACGCGTCGGCGGACAGCACTTCCGCCCACTTGTAGCTGTAATAGCCGGCCGCATAGCCGCCCGCGAAGATGTGGCTGAACGTGTTCGGCCAGCGCGAGAACGGCGCCTGCGGGATCACGTGGAAGCGCTCGTTGATCGCGCGCGCGAAGTCGTTGACGCTCGTCTTGCCTGCCGCGGGAGCGTCCGTCGTCGCGTCGCCTGCCGCAGGTTCGCCTGCCGCAATATCGCCTGTCGGATCGAAGTCGACGTGCAGCAGCATGTCGAACATCGAGAACACGATCTGGCGCAGCGTGCCCAGGCCGCTCTGGAAATTCTTCGCGGCGAGCATCTTGTCGAAGAGCGCGCGCGGCAGCGGCTCGCCGGTGTCCGTGTGCGACGACATCGACTTCAGCACGTCCCATTCCCAGCAGAAGTTCTCCATGAACTGCGACGGCAGCTCGACCGCGTCCCATTCGACGCCGTTGATGCCCGACACGCCGATCTCGTCGACGCGCGTCAGCATGTGATGCAGCCCGTGGCCGAACTCGTGGAACAGCGTGATCACTTCGTCGTGCGTGAAGCACGCGGGCTTGCCGCCGATCGGCGCGGAGAAGTTGCAGGTCAGATACGCGACGGGCGTCTGGACGCTGCCGTCGCCGCGCTTCGCGCGCGAGCGCGCGTCGTCCATCCACGCGCCGCCGCGCTTGCCTTCGCGCGCGTACAGGTCGAGATAGAACTGCGCGACGAGCGAGCCGTCGCGATTCTCGACGCGGAAGAAGCGCACGTCTTCGTGCCAGACGGGCGCTTCGTCGCGCGCGATCTTCACGCCGAACAGCGTCTCGGCGACGGTAAAGAGGCCCTTCAGCACCGCGGGCTCGGGGAAGTACTGCTTCACCTCGTTCTCGGAGAACGCGTAGCGCCGCTCGCGCAGCTTCTCGGCCGCATACGCGACGTCCCACGGCTCGAGCGTCGCGAGGCCCAGCTCGCCCGACGCGAACGCGCGCAGCTCGTCCCAGTCCTTTTCCGCGAACGGGCGCGCGCGCTTCGCGAGATCCTCGAGGAACGCGATCACCTGCTGCGGCGATTCCGCCATCTTCGGCGCGAGCGATACCTCGGCGAAGTCGTGATAGCCGAGCATCTGCGCTTCTTCGCGGCGCAGCGCCAATTGGTCGGCGACGATCGTCGTGTTGTCCCAGTCGGCCTTGCCGTCGCCGTACTGCGGGCCGAGCTCGGACGCGCGCGTCACGTACGCGCGGTACATCGCCTCGCGCATCGCGCGGTTCTCAGCGTATTGCAGCACCGGGAAATACGACGGGAAGTGCAGCGTGAACTTCCAGCCGGCCTTGTCTTCCTTCAGTGCGGCGTCGCGTGCGGCTGCGATCGCATCGGCGGGCAGGCCGGCCAGTTCGTCCTCGCTCTGCGTGAAATACGCGTAGCCGTTGGTCGCGTCGAGCACGTGATCGGAGAACGATTTCGACAGCGCCGCCTGCTGCTCCTGCAGCTCGGCGAAGCGCGGCTTGCGGTCTTCCGGCAGCTCGGCGCCCGACAGGCGGAAGTCGCGCAGCGCGTTGTCGAGGATCTTCTTGCGCTCAGCGGACAGCGTCGGATATTCGGCGCTCGCGGCGATCGCCTTGTACTTCTCGTAGAGCGCGAGATTCTGGCCGACGCTCGACCAGAACTCGGTCACGCGCGGCAGGTTCTCGCCGTAGACGGCGCGCAGCTCGGGCGTGTCGGCGACCGCGTTCAGATGGCCGACGACACCCCATGCGCGGCCGAGCGGCTCGGTCGCATGCTCGATGGTCTCGGCGATGTCGGCCCAGGTCGCCGGCGTGTCGGGCCGTGCGGCGTGCTCGACGGCTACGTTTGCGTTCGCGAGCAGCGTGTCGAGCGCGGGCGTCACGTGCTCGGGGCGAATTTCGCCGAAGCGGGGCAGGCCTGAGAAATCGAGAAGCGGATTGGCGTTTGCGCTGACGGACATAGTGCTCCCTGGCGGTTTCGGATTCGGGTTGGGCGGAAGACGAGCGGCGCGAGGCGCCGACCGTCGAGTCATGTCGACATTATTGGGGCGCATGGCGCGCTTTCCAATCGATAGTTTCTAACGAAGCGATTGGGGCGGGAACGGCGTGCGGCGGCGGGTGGCCGCGCTCATGCGATGGCGGAAGCCGGGCAAGGCGTTCGACGGCCGATCGGGGGCGCGTCGGCATGCTCCGGGCCGCCTGCTTCGCGCAAGCGGGATGCGGGCGGCGAGTGACGCGGGTATTGCGAGCGATGGGGTGGCCGCGCTGGGGCGGTTTGCGGGGCCGTCGCGGTTTGCCGCATAAAGAAAGGCGAAGGTGCCGCGACGCATCCGGCGGCATCGAGGATATCGAGGCGCTGCGGCGCATCGGACGACGCCGACGGATATCGATCGGCGGCGCTCGTCGTTGACCGACGACGAACGCCGCCACCGCCGCTGCGCCGCGCCGTCGATCGGCGTCGATCCGTCCGATCGACGCCGAGCCGGCGCCGACCGCCGTCAGGCCGCGGCGGCGGCGCGCTCGGCGGCTTCGATCGTGTTGATGAGCAGCATCGTGATCGTCATCGGGCCGACGCCGCCCGGCACCGGCGTGATGTGGCCCGCGACTTCCGAGACGCCGGCGAAGTCGACGTCGCCGCACAGCTTGCCTTCGTCGTTGCGGTTCATCCCGACGTCGATCACCGTCGCGCCCGGCTTCACCATGTCGGCCGTCAGCACGTTGCGCTTGCCGACCGCCGCGACGACGACGTCCGCGTTGCGCGTATGCGCGGCGAGGTCGCGCGTCTTGCTGTGGCAGATCGTGACGGTCGCGCCCGCTTCGAGGAGCAGGAGCGCCATCGGCTTGCCGACGATGTTCGAGCGGCCGATCACGACCGCGTTCGCGCCTTGCAGCGGGATCTCGTGCGCTTCGAACATCTTCATCACGCCGTACGGCGTGCACGGGCGGAAGAGCGGCTTGCCCGTCATCAGCGCGCCGGCGTTCGCGACATGGAAGCCGTCGACGTCCTTCTCGGGCGCGATCGCCTCGATCACCTTGTGGCTGTCGATGTGCGCGGGCAGCGGCAGTTGCACGAGGATGCCGTGGATCTTCGGATCGCGGTTCAGCTCGTTGATGCGCGCGAGGAGCTCGGGCTCGGAGAGCGTCGCCGGATAGCGGTCCTTCAGCGAGAAGAAGCCGTTGTCTTCGCACGCCTTGATCTTGTTGCGCACGTAGACTTCGCTCGCCGGGTTGTCGCCGACGAGGATCACCGCGAGACCCGGCCGGTGGCCGCGCGCGGCGAGCGCGGCGGCGCGCTCGGCCGCTTGCGCGCGCAGGGTCTTCGAAAGGGCGTTGCCGTCGATCAGTGTGGCTGTCATGGTGGGAATTCGCTTGGCAAGGTTGGGTATGCGGGCGTGCGGCGCCAAGTTGCGCTGCAGCGAAGCGTCGAATTATACCGCCCGCTTGCCGTCACCCGACACCGACCGGGTCGATTTGCGCCATGCGCGGCGTGCGATGCGGGAGAAAAACAGGGACGGCGTGCGCCGCAAGCGGGAGGATGGGGCAGCGGGGATCGGATGGATCACGCGGGATGGCGCGCCGCAAAAAAGCCGCTGCTCGCCCGGCGCGCGCCGGGCGGGAGAGTGGGGCGCGGCGCGGCGTGTTATGCCTGCTTCTTCGACAGCGCGAGCCGCAGCAGGTCGGCGACCGTGTTGACGTTGAGCTTTTCCATGATGTTCGCGCGGTGCGCCTCGACCGTCTTGATGCTGATCCCGAGGTCGTCGGCGATCTGCTTGTTCAGGCGGCCCGCGATGATCCGCTCGAGCACCTGCTGCTCGCGCGCCGTCAGCTTCGACAGGCGCTCGCTCGCCGCGCGCTGCTCCTGGACGCTCTTGATCTCGCTACGCGCCTTGTCGAGCATGCGCTCGACGAGCTTGCGCAGCTCGGCTTCGTCGAACGGCTTCTCGATGAAATCCATCGCGCCTTTCTTCATCGTCGACACGGCCATCGGCACGTCGCCGTGGCCCGTCACGAAGATGATCGGCAGCGCCGCATTCTCGGCGATCAGGCGCTCCTGCAGCTCAAGGCCGCTCATCCCCGACATCCGGACGTCGAGGATCAGGCACGCGATCTGTCCCGCTTGCTGCGCGGGCTGGTATGCATCGAGGAACTGCTCGGCGCTCGAAAAGCACTGCACGCGATAGCCGTTTGCCTCCAGCAGCCAGCGCAGCGAGTCGCGCACGGCCTCGTCGTCGTCGACGACAAAGACGGTTTCCTGAGAGGTGGTGACAGGGCTATTCATATCTCTCCCGTTACGGTTTGTGATGGCGATGTCTCGGATCCGTGACCGAGATCCTCCGGTTCCCCAATGGGCAGGCTGCAGTGGAACGTCGCACCCGACACGAAGCCGTCCGGCTCGACGTTGTTGACCACCCACAGACGCCCGCGATGCGATTCGATGATCGAGCGGCAGATATTGAGCCCCATGCCCATCCCGTCCGATTTCGTGCTGTAGAACGGTTCGAACAGGCGTTCGGCCGTCGCCTCGTCGACGCCCGGACCCTGGTCGATCACGCGGATGTCGACGAAGCCCGATTCGAGGTCGGCGACGACGCGAATCACGCCGTTCTCCGCCTGCGGCCGTGCTTCCTGCATCGCCTCGGCCGCGTTCTTCATCAGGTTCACGAGCACCTGCTCGATCAACACGGGGTCGACATAAATAATAGGCATTCTTGCGCGGATTTCGGTGACGATCCGAATCCGGCGCTTTCTCGCCTCGATTTCGGCCAGGCCGACCGCGTCGGCGACGATGTCGGCGACGCGCGACGGTTGCCGCTTCGGCTCGCTGCGTTTCACGAACTCGCGGATCCGCTTGACGATCATCCCGGCCCGCAGCGCCTGCTGCGCGGTCTTCTCGAGCGCGGGCTGCAGCGTCTCGGGCGTCGAGCGGCCGCTTTTCACGAGCGCGAGCGTGCCGGAGCAGTAGTTGTTGATCGCGGCGAGCGGCTGGTTCAGCTCGTGCGCGATCGACGACGCCATCTCGCCCATCGTCATCAGCCGGCTCGTGAACTGCAGCTTCTCCTCCTGCTGGTGCGCGAGCTCCTGCGCCTTCTTGCGCGTCGTGATGTCGGTCGCGATCTGCATCTGCGCGAGGTGGCCGTCCACCCACTGGATGTACTGGCGGCGCACCTCGAACCACTTCTGGATGCTCTCGACATACACCTCCTGCGCGTCCGCCGTGCTCTCGGTGAGCGCGGCGGCGGGCAGGCCCGCGTACGCGTCGACCAAGTCGATCGAGTCCGACGACGCCTGCGCGCTGTCGAAGCCGCCGCCCGACAGTTCGAGATGGCCGTCCGGGCGGATGCCGAACAGATGCCGGTAGTATCGGTTCGCGAACAGGAGCTCGGCTTCGTCGGCGGCGAGCACCGACACCGCCGCGTCGAGGCTCTCGAGCACCGTCGTGAAGCGCTCGTGCGCGGCGGCGAGCTCTTCGCGCGCGCGCTTCGGCTCGGTGATGTCCGTCATCGACGACATCCAGCCCGTCTGCCGGCCGGAGCTGTCGATGAGCGGCGACACGTAGAGGCGCGCATGGAACAGCGATCCGTCCTTGCGGCGCACGCGCAGCTCGAAGCCGGACGAAGGCGCCTTGCCGCGCAGCGTCATGTCGAGCTGGCGCTGCATTTCGGGGTACGCGTCGCGCGGCCAGTACGGGAACGGCGCGGTCTTGCCGACGAGGTCGCTCTCGTCCCAGCCCGTCATCCGGCAGAACGCCGGGTTCACGTGCGTGATGCGGCCGTGCATGTCGAGCACGCGCATGCCGATCAGCACCGAATTCTCCATCGCGCGGCGGAAGAACGCCTCCGCGTACAGCGCCTGCTGCGCCTCGAAGCGCTGGCGCGTGTGCTTCCACAGGCTCCAGAGGCTCCACAGCACGAAGCACGACAGGCCGGCGACGAGCCACACAAGCGTGTTGTTGGTCAGGTTCGTCGTCTGCGGGTACGCGTAGACGCGCACCGTGAGGCCCTGGCCGGGCGGATCGAGCGGCAGGTCGTAGTGCGCGTCGCGCGGCAGCCGCGGGCGCGACGATGTCGACGCGAGCTCGCGATTGTTCGCGTCGGTGATCGAGATCTTGTACTTCGCGGACAGCTCGGGCGGAATGTCGTGCTTCAGGATCCCTTCGACCGAGAACACGGCGGCGATCGAGCCCAAGTACTCGCGGTCGCGGATCACGGGCGTCTGCAGCGTCAGGTAGCCGTTGCCGAAGTCGTCGTAGACGAGCGGCGAGTAGGTCTGCCGGCGCGTGCTGCGCGCTTCGCCGAACGCGCCGCGCACGACTTCGTCCATCTGCGCGTCGTTCGGCTTCGCGAGCCGCTGGCCGAGCACCGGCAGTTGCATCGTCGGCCATCGCTTCGTGCCGGGCGTCGTGTACCAGTTCAGATAGAGGATTTCGGGGTGCGCCTGCATCACGTCGCCGACCGTGGTCTGGAACGCGTGCTCGTCGATGCGGCCCGCGGCGACGTCGCGCGCGAACGCCTGCAACTGCTCCTGCGCGCCCGTCATCGACAGCCGGATCTGCTGCTGCGCCCACGCGACGTTGCGAAACAGCGTGTCTTCCTGCTGCTGTTGCTCGCGGCGGTTGAGGCTCCACAAGATGAGGCTCATCACCACGAGAAAGACCAGGATCGAGAGGAGGGGTGTCAGCAGGTAAGAGTTGGACCACCACGGTCCGTGGTGCCAGCGGGACGGCTGCGACTCCGTCGGCGAGCCCGACGGTCGCGCCGAGCGTGCGAAAAGCCGATCGGTCAACATGGCAGGATTGTAGCTCAGCGCGTCATGCACAAAAGGCGTACAAGAAAGATTGAACCGAAAGCGGAATTGCCGATACATGATGTACCGCAAACGCTGACCAGAAGGATGCGGCGCAGCAATATTTCATATTGCGAGAAATGATCTCATCATTCGAAAATTTTGTTGCGCGCTGCGTGCGACGCTCTTTACAATCCGCGGGAGCTTGTTGCAGCTGGCGGCATGCGTCGTCGCTCGAAGGCCATCTTCATATTCCAGGACACCCAGGAGACGAGAATGTCCGCTGTACCTAACGAAGTGATGAAGTACGTCGCGGCCGAACGCGACGACGACGCGCAGGAAACCGTCGAATGGCTCGAAGCACTCGACGGCGTGATGTCCTCCGTCGGTCCCGGCCGCGCGCACTACCTGATCGAGAAGCAGATCGAATTCGCGCGGATGCACGGCGAGCACCTGCCGTTCTCCGCGAACACCCCGTACATCAACACGATTCCCGTCGAAGCCCAGGCCAAGATTCCGGGCGACCAGGACATTGAGCACCGGATCCGCTCGTACACGCGCTGGAACGCGATCGCGATGGTGCTGCGCGCGGGCAAGGATACGAACGTCGGCGGCCACATCGCTTCGTTCGCGTCGGCCGCGACGCTGTACGACGTCGGCTACAACCACTTCTGGCACGCGCCGTCCGCCGAGCACGGCGGCGATCTCGTGTTCGTGCAGGGCCACTCGTCGCCCGGCGTGTATTCGCGCGCGTTCCTGCTCGGCCGCCTGAATGAAGCGCAGCTCGACAACTTCCGGCAGGAAGTCGGCGGCAACGGCATTTCGTCGTACCCGCACCCGTGGCTGATGCCGGATTTCTGGCAGTTCCCGACCGTGTCGATGGGTCTCGGCCCGATCATGGCGATCTACCAGGCGCGCTTCATGAAGTACCTGCAGTCGCGCGGGATCGTGACGACGGAAGGCCGCAAGGTCTGGGCGTTCCTCGGCGACGGCGAGACGGACGAGCCGGAATCGCTCGGCGCGATCGGCATGGCGAGCCGCGAGAAGCTCGACAACCTCGTGTTCGTGATCAACTGCAACTTGCAGCGTCTCGACGGCCCGGTGCGCGGCAACGGCAAGATCATCCAGGAGCTGGAGTCGGAATTCCGCGGCGCGGGCTGGAACGTGATCAAGGTGATCTGGGGCAGCCGCTGGGATGCGCTCTTCGCGCGCGACAAGACGGGCGCGCTGATGCGCCGGATGATGGAAGCCGTCGACGGCGAGTACCAGACGTACAAGTCGGAGTCGGGCGCGTACGTGCGCGAGCACTTCTTCAACACGCCTGAGCTGAAGGCGCTCGTCGCCGACTGGTCCGACGACGACATCTGGAACCTGAACCGCGGCGGCCACGATCCGCACAAGATCTACGCGGCGTTCCACCAGGCGAGCAACTCGAAGGGCGCGCCGACGGTGATCCTCGCGAAGACGATCAAGGGCTACGGGATGGGCGAAGCCGGCCAGGCGATGAACATCACGCACCAGCAGAAGAAGCTGCCTGTCGAGCAACTGAAGAAGTTCCGCGACCAGTTCCGCCTGCCGATCGCCGACGACGTGATCGCCGACGTGCCGTACCTGAAGTTCGAGGAAGGCTCGAAGGAACTCGAATACATGCGCGCGCACCGCCAGGCGCTCGGCGGCTATCTGCCGCAGCGCCGCCAGAAGGCGGAATCGCTGCCGGTGCCGCCGCTCGAGGCGTTCGAGCCGGTCCTGAAGGGGACGGGCGAGGGCCGCGAGATCTCGACGACGATGGCGTTCGTGCGGATCCTGAACATCCTGCTGAAGGACAAGGCGCTCGGCAAGCGCGTCGTGCCGATCGTGCCCGACGAGTCGCGCACGTTCGGCATGGAGGGCCTCTTCCGTCAGATCGGCATCTGGAACCAGGAAGGCCAGAAGTACGTGCCGGAAGATTCCGATCAGTTGATGTTCTACAAGGAATCGGAAACCGGCCAGATCTTGCAGGAAGGCATCAACGAAGCGGGCGGCATGTGCGACTGGATCGCGGCGGCGACGTCGTACTCGACGCACGGCGAGATCATGGTGCCGTTCTACATCTTCTATTCGATGTTCGGCTTCCAGCGGATCGGTGATCTGGCGTGGGCGGCGGGCGACATGCGCTCGCGCGGCTTCCTGCTCGGCGGCACCGCGGGCCGCACGACGCTCAACGGCGAAGGCCTGCAGCACGAAGACGGTCATTCGCTGATGTGGGCGGCGTCGGTGCCGAACTGCGTGAGCTACGACCCGACGTTCGGCTACGAGCTTGCCGTCATCATGCAGGACGGCCTGCGCCGGATGGTGCAGGAGCAGGAGGACGTGTACTACTACGTCACGGTGATGAACGAGAACTACGAGCACCCGGCGATCCCGCAGGGCGAGCACGTTGCGGCCGACATCGTGAAGGGCATGTACCAGTTCAAGAAGGCCGACGCCGACAAGAAGGCGCCGCGCGTGCAGCTGCTCGGCGCGGGCACGATCTTCAACGAAGTGATCGCCGCCGCCGACCTGCTGAAGAACGACTGGGGCGTCGCGGCCGACCTCTGGAGCGTCCCGAGCTTCACCGAGCTTGCGCGCGAAGGCCATGACGTCGAGCGCTGGAACCTGCTACATCCGGCCGAGGCGCGCCGCGTGTCGCACGTGCAGAAGTGCCTGAAGGACACGCAGGGCCCCGTGATCGCGTCGACCGACTACGTGCGCGCGCTCGCCGACCAGATCCGCGGCCACATCGATCGCCGCTACGTCGTGCTCGGCACTGACGGCTTCGGCCGCTCGGACACGCGCAACGCGCTGCGCCACTTCTTCGAAGTGGATCGCTATTGGGTCACGGTTGCGGCGCTCAACGCGCTCGCCGACGAAGGCACGATCGACCGCAAGGTCGTGGCCGACGCCATCGCGAAGTACAACCTCGACCCGGCCAAACCCAACCCGATGTCGGTTTAACGCACGCGCCACGTGATGCTGCGCGCCCGCATCCGCTTTCAGTGCGGAGGCGGGCGGCGCGGCTCAGGAGACACAAACAGATGAGTCAAGCGATCGAAGTCAAGGTGCCGGATATCGGCGATTACAAGGACGTGCCCGTCATCGAAGTGCTCGTGAAGCCGGGCGATGCGGTCGAGCCCGAGCAGTCGCTCGTCACGCTCGAGTCCGACAAGGCGACGATGGACGTGCCGAGCCCCGTCGGCGGCATGGTCAAGGAAGTGAAGGTCAAGGTGGGCGACGCCGTGTCGGAAGGTTCGCTGATCGTGCTGCTCGACGGCGCGCAAGCGGCGGCGAAGCCCGCGCAGGCGAACGGCGTCGCGGCGCCCGCCGCGCAGCCGGCGCCGGCCGCAGCCCCAGCGGCTGCCGCTGCGCCCGCGCCGGCGGGCGGCGGCACGGTCGACGTGAAAGTGCCGGACATCGGCGACTACAAGGGCGTGCCCGTCATCGAGATCGCCGTGAAGGTCGGCGATACGGTCGAGAAGGAGCAGTCGCTCGTCACGCTCGAATCGGACAAGGCGACGATGGACGTGCCGAGCCCGGCCGCGGGCGTCGTCAAGGACATCAAGGTGAAGGTCGGCGATGCGGTGTCGGAAGGCTCGCTCATCGTCGTGCTCGAATCGGCGGGCGGTGCCGCCGCGAGCGCGCCGCAGGCGGCCGCGCCCGCACCTGCTCAGGCCGCCCCCGCCGCACCGGCGCCCGCACCTGCCGCAGCGCCCGCACCGCAGGCGGCGCCCGCCGCGAGCGGCGAGTACCGCGCGAGCCATGCGTCGCCGTCGGTGCGCAAGTTCGCGCGCGAGCTCGGCGTCGACGTGTCGCGCGTGCCGGGCACGGGTCCGAAGGGCCGCATTACGAAGGAAGACGTCACCGCGTTCGTGAAGGGCGTGATGTCGGGCCAGCGCGCGGCGCCTGCCGCCGCGGCCGCGCTGGCGGGCGGCGGCGAGCTGAACCTGCTGCCGTGGCCGAAGGTCGACTTCACGAAGTTCGGCCCGGTCGACGCGAAGCCGCTGTCGCGGATCAAGAAGATCTCCGGCGCGAACCTGCATCGCAACTGGGTGATGATCCCGCACGTCACGAACAACGACGAAGCGGACATCACCGAGCTGGAAGCGCTGCGCGTGCAGCTGAACAAGGAACACGAGAAGGCGGGCGTGAAGTTCACGATGCTCGCGTTCGTGATCAAGGCGGTCGTGGCCGCGCTGAAGAAGTTCCCGACGTTCAACGCGAGCCTCGACGGCGACAACCTCGTCTTCAAGCAGTACTGCCACGTCGGTTTCGCCGCTGACACGCCGAACGGCCTCGTCGTGCCGGTGATCCGCGATGCGGACAAGAAGGGGCTCGTCGACATCGCGAAGGAAATGAGCGAGCTGTCGAAGGCGGCACGCGAAGGCAAGCTGAAGCCGGACCAGATGCAAGGCGGCTGCTTCTCGATCTCGTCGCTCGGCGGGATCGGCGGCACGAACTTCACGCCGATCATCAATGCACCGGAAGTGGCGATCCTCGGCCTGTCGCGAAGCGCGACGAAGCCCGTGTGGGACGGCAAGCAGTTCGTGCCGCGCCTCACGCTGCCGCTGTCGCTGTCGTACGACCATCGCGTGATCGACGGCGCCGAAGCGGCGCGGTTCAATGCGTATCTCGCCGCGCTTCTGGGCGATTTCCGGCGCGTGATTCTTTGATGAGCGTAGGGGCCTCGCGGGGGCGTGAATGCCATGTCGGTATTCATGCCTCGTCGTTGAACTTGTTTTCTTAGCGGTCTGCGCGCGTTGCCCCTCCCCGGGGCGGGGGTCACTTTTCTTTGTCTTGCCAAAGAAAAGTAACCAAAAGAAAGGCGCGTCCTTGGGCGGACGGCAAAGGTGGTTCTGCCCAGGGCGTCGTTCTCCAGTCAGGCCGTAGTTCAGTGGTGCGCGAGTTTCCCTCCCTCTTTCAGCAGCTAATCAAGAAGGGGACAGTAATGAGTCTCATCGAAGTCAAGGTGCCGGATATCGGCGATTTCACCGGCGTCGACGTCATCGAAGTCAACGTCCAGCCGGGCGACGTGATAGAAAAAGAGCAGACGCTCATCACGCTCGAATCGGACAAGGCATCTATGGAAGTGCCGAGCGATGTCGCCGGCACCGTCAAGGAAATCAAGATCAAGGCCGGCGACAAGATCTCGCAAGGCACCGTGATCGCGCTCGTCGAGGCATCGGCCGCAGCCGCCGAGCCCGCGAAGCCCGCCGAACCGGCGAAGCCCGCGGCCGCCGCGCCCGCAGCCGCGCCGGCGCCGGCACCGCAAGCCGGCAGCTTCGGCGGCACGGCCGACATCGAGTGCGACATGCTTGTGCTCGGCGCGGGCCCCGGCGGCTATTCGGCCGCGTTCCGCGCCGCCGATCTCGGCATGAAGACCGTGCTCGTCGAGCGCTATTCGACGCTCGGCGGCGTGTGCCTGAACGTCGGCTGCATTCCGTCGAAGGCGCTGCTGCATACGGCGCTCGTCGTCGAAGAGGCCGAAGCGCTTGCCGCGCACGGCATCTCGTTCGGCAAGCCCGAGATCGACCTCGACAAGCTGCGCGACTTCAAGTCCGGCGTCGTCAAGAAGCTGACGACGGGCCTCGCCGGCATGGCGAAGGCGCGCAAGGTCGAAGTGGTGACGGGCGTCGGTTCGTTCGTCGATCCGTACCACATGGAAGTGCAGGGCGACGGCGGCAAGAAGGTCGTCAGGTTCAAGCAGGCGATCATCGCGGCCGGCTCGCAGTCGGTGAACCTGCCGTTCCTGCCGGACGATCCGCGCATCGTCGATTCGACCGGCGCGCTCGAACTCCGCCAGCAGCCGAAGCGGATGCTCGTGATTGGCGGCGGCATCATCGGTCTCGAAATGGCGACCGTCTATTCGACGCTCGGCGCCGAGATCGACGTCGTCGAAATGCTCGATACCCTGATGAACGGCGCGGACCGCGATCTCGTCAAGGTCTGGGAGAAGTACAACGCGAAGCGCTTCGGCAACGTGATGCTGAAGACGAAGACGGTCGGCGCGGAGGCGAAGGAAGACGGCATCTACGTGAAGTTCGAGGGCGAGAAGGCGCCGGCGGAAGCGCAGCGTTACGACCTCGTGCTCGTCGCGGTGGGCCGAAGCCCGAACGGCAGGAAGATCGGCGCCGACAAGGCGGGCGTCGCCGTCACCGATCGCGGCTTCATCGAAGTCGACAAGCAGATGCGCACCAACGTCCCGCACATCTTCGCGATCGGCGACGTCGTCGGCCAGCCGATGCTCGCGCACAAGGCGGTGCACGAAGGTCACGTCGCGGCGGAAGCGGCGCACGGCGAGAAGGCGTACTTCGACGCGCTGCAGATTCCGTCGGTCGCGTACACCGATCCGGAAGTCGCGTGGGCGGGCAAGACCGAGGATCAGTGCAAGGCCGAAGGCATCAAGTACGGCAAGGCCGTGTTCCCGTGGGCGGCGTCGGGCCGCGCGATCGCGAACGGCCGCGACGAGGGCTTCACGAAGCTGCTCTTCGACGAGGAGACGCATCGCGTGATCGGTGGCGGCATCGTCGGCCTGAACGCGGGCGACCTCATCAGCGAAGTGTGTCTCGCGGTCGAGATGGGCGCGGACGCGGAGGACATCGGCAAGACGATCCATCCGCACCCGACGCTCGGCGAATCGATCGGCATGGCGGCCGAGCTGTACGAAGGTGTCTGCACGGACCTGCCGCCGCAGCGCAAGAAGTAGGCAACCCGGCCGACAGGCAACGGCCACGCGAAAAAACGGCGTCTCCCGAAAAGGGGAGGCGCCGTTTTATTTTGCGGAGAGCGGACGGAACGCCGGGGGCTTGCGGGCGATCGACAGATCGAAAGCCAGACTGCGGTGCCGCTGCGTTTGCTCGGCCCTTTGCTCCGCTGGGCGCCCGTTCGATTCGTCGAAAAGCGTCGCCCAAGAAAAAAGCCGCGCGAATGCGCGGCTTTCCCCAAACGAGCAGACGGTGACGCCCGGCGCTTATGCGGGCTTGTTGCCGCTGCGGCGCGACGCGGCGGCCGCGGTGTTCGCCGCCTTCGTGGCGACGGCGGCTGCGGCGTTGAAGTTCGTTTCGGCGATTTCGACCGCTTGCTTCGCGGCCTTCTGCACCGTTTCGTACGTCGTGTTCGCGGCGTTGATCGCCGACTTCAGCGCGGCGACGGCGGTTTCCGAGCCGGCCGGCGCATTCTTCGCGACGTTGTCGACGAGGGCTTGCACCTTGCGGTTCTGTTCCTCGTATTGCGCTTCGGCGACCTTCGCGAACTCGGCTTGCGTTGCCGATGCGATTTCGTACACGTGACGGCCGTACGCCAGCACCTTCTCGGCGATCGGCTGCGTGAGGCTGGCTTGCAGCGCGAGGAGTTCCTGCGCGTCCTTCACGGACAGCGCGCGCTGCACGTTTTCCTGACTTTCAGCGAGCGTCGACTTCACCACTTGCAGATTCAGTTCGATCAGCTTTTCGACGCCTTCGAACGCCTTCGTCGTGAGGCCGAAGAGGCTTTCGATGTTGGTTTTCTGGGCAGCGGCGATTTGCTCGGGGGTCAGCAAGGACATGTTCATGCTCCTGAAGTTCGATCGAAGATCGTGAAGGAAAAGGGCACAACTTTGGGGAACAGATTCCTGAAACTGCTTTGTGCAACGCAACAATGTTTCCTATTTTAGGGCGTCAGATTTGAATGTCAAGTCTTTTTGGTGCATTGCACAATTCCGGCAATTTCTAGACAAAACAATGGGTTGCATTGTAGTCATGGGATCGGTTTCAGACAGTGCCCGTGCCGGTTCGGCGGCCTGCCGCATCGACGCAGGCGCACCATCGCGACGCGAGTAAACCGCGAGTAAACCGATTGGGCGCCGGAACGTTTAACATTCTGGCTTGTCGAAGCGCTCGCTGTTTTCGGCGTGGCGACAGGCGCGAATGCCCGTCGTCAGGCTTGATGGTGGGGCGTCCGGCCCGCTTCGCCCGCGGCATTCGTGGTTTCCCCTGCTTCAACTTGTCCGTCGCAGTGCCGATATTCTGATCAACCGGTGGGTGATTTGTGTGTCGCGCGCGTCGGGAGTCTCGTTTCCGTCATCGTATTTTTCGATGGGGTGGCGGGGCCGATTGGTCTGGTACGATCGATTCTTACATTTCGGTTTAACGAAGATCGGTAAGTGCCTAATATTGCTTATTTTTTCAGCTTTTACTACACTTGCGGAAACTTCCCGCCGTTATGTTCGGACCCCAATGAAAGCCCAATTGTTTGCACCGCTCAGGATGATGCAGAGCGTGGCGCTCAGCACCGCCGTTTCGGTCGCCGTCTCGCTGATGGTGGCCACGGCCGTCGTCGCGCCCGCGGACGCGTTCGCCGCCACTGCCAAGACCGCGCAGAGCGCGAAAGGCAAGAAGAGCGCGGCGAAGAAGTCGCTGCGCGCTGCATCGTCGAGCGCCGAGCCGCGCGCGAAAGGCGCACGCAAGCGCGTGACCTATGTGTCGAACGGCCGTCACCACAGCGGCGTGCGCCGGGTCGCGTTCCAGCCGCGTACGCCGTCGGTCGGGCAGGCGTTCGGCCTGCACGAGACGCCCGATTCGCTCGCGCTGCGCTCGAGCGTCGCGTACGTCGTCGACCAGAACACGTCCGAGCCGCTCTTCGACAAGAACTCGCATGCGGTCGTGCCGATCGCGTCGATCACGAAGCTGATGACGGCGATGGTCGTCATCGATTCGAAGACGCTGCTCACCGACCAGGTCGAAGTGACCGACGAGGATCGCGACTACGAGAAGGGCACGGGCTCGCGCCTGTCGGTCGGCTCGGTGCTGTCGCGCGAGGACATGCTGCACATCGCGCTGATGGCGTCGGAGAACCGCGCAGCGGCCGCGTTGTCGCGCTATTACCCGGGCGGCCGTCCGGCGTTCATCGCGGCGATGAACGCGAAGGCGAAGACGCTCGGCATGACCGACACGCATTTCGAGAACGCGACGGGCCTGTCGAGCCAGAACGTGTCGAGCGCGCGCGATCTCGTCATGATGGTGAACGCGGCGTACCAGTACCCGCTCATCCGCAAGTTCTCGACCGACCGCAGCTACGAGGTGAACACCGGCAAGCGGACGCTCGCGTACAACAGCACGAACGCGCTCGTGCGCAATCCGTCATGGGACATTGGCCTGCAGAAGACTGGCTTCATCAACGAAGCGGGCGAGTGCCTCGTGATGCAGACGACGATCCACGGCCGTCCGATCGTGATGGTGCTGCTCGATTCGTTCGGCAAGTATTCGCGCTTCGCCGATGCGTCGCGCGTGCGCAATTGGCTCGATAACGGCGGCGGCGAACGTCTGACGGCGGCGAACACGTCGACGGGCGGGACCTGATTGCAGGCGCGGCCGGTCGCCGCATTGCCCAACAAAAAGCCCCGCAAACGCGGGGCTTTTTGTTGGGCGCGCCGACTGAAGCGGGCGGTCGACGCAGGCTCGCGCGCGTCATGCGCCTACGCCTGCTTTTGCGCCGGCGCGTCCATTTCCTTCGTGGCCGCCGTGTGATAGCCGAGCGATTCGGAGATCGTGAGCGCCGTGCGGCTCAACTGGCCGAGCCACGCGTCCTGCAGCCGGTCGGCGGGCGCGGACAGCGACAGCCCCGCAACGAGCTTGCCGGAATCGTCGTAGATGCCGGCCGCGATGCAGCGCACGCCGAGCTCCAGCTCTTCGTTGTCGCGTGCGCACGCTTGCTGTCGCACGAGCGTGAGCTCGCGCTCGAGCTTCGGCAGATCGGTGATGCTGTTCTGCGTGTGGCCGGCGAGGCCCGTGCGCGTCGCGTACGCGCGCACCCGCGACGTCTCGTCGGCCGCGAGGAACAGCTTGCCGACCGACGTCAGGTGCAGCGGCGCGCGGCCGCCGATCGCGCGGACGACCTGCATCCCCGAGCGCTCCGAATACGCGCGTTCGATGTACACGATCTCGTCGCCCTGGCGCACCGACAGGTTCACGGTCTGGCCCGTCAGCCGGTGCAGCTCGCGCATCGGCATCAGCGCGGCGTCGCGCATCGACAGGCGCGCCTTCACGAGGTTGCCGAGCTCGAGGAGGCGCATGCCGAGCCGGTACGTGCCGGGGTCGGACCGGTCGACGAGACGGCAGGTCACCATGTCGTTCAGGATCCGGTGCGCGGTGGACGGGTGCAGTTCGGTGCGCTGCGCGAGTTCCTTCAGGCTGACCGGATCGCTATGCGCGGCGAGCGCATCGAGGAGCCGCATCATCCGTTCGATCACTTGGATCGATGTCTTGGAATCCGGGTTCGGGTTGCTCATCGTCAGAAATCGATTGCCGCATCAAATACCAATGCGGCGATTGTATCTCGTATAGTGAAAAAAGCGAACGGTGTTCGAGGAAGTCCTCGCTCGGGGCCGTGGCGGAGTCTCTTTGCGGCGCAGCGTTGGTCTCGCCGCGCAAACGGCGGATAATGAGCGCCGTTTTCTCGAAGGAGCGGCTATGCGAGTCGGTTTGTTCGTCACGTGTCTCGTCGACCTGATGCGGCCCGAAATCGGTTTTTCGGCGCTCAAGCTGCTGAAGCAGGCGGGCTGCGAGGTTGTCGTGCCGCCCGCGCAGACCTGCTGCGGCCAGCCCGCGTACAACTCGGGCGAACGCGCGCTCGCGCGCGATCTCGCCGAGAAGACGCTGCGCGAGTTCGAGCAGTTCGACTACGTCGTCGTGCCGTCGGGCTCGTGCGGCGGGATGATCCGCGTCCATTACGGCGATCTCTTTCGCGACGATCCCGAGCTGATGGCACGCTACGGGCGCCTGCGCACGAAGGTCTACGAGTTGACCGATTTCCTCGCCAACATCGCGCAGGTGAAGCTCGAGCCGGGCGAGTTCAAGGGGCCCGTCACGTACCACGATTCCTGCTCGGGCCTGCGCGAGCTCGGCGTGAAGGCGCAGCCGCGCGCGCTTCTCGCGCAGCGCGGCGTCGCCGTCGACGAGATGAAGGACTGCGAGCATTGCTGCGGCTTCGGCGGCACGTTCGCGGTGAAGTACGGCAACATCTCGACCGCGATCGTCGACGAGAAATGCGCGAACGTGCGCGCGACAGGCGCTCCGGCCGTCGTGCTCGGCGATCTCGGCTGCATGCTGAACATCGAAGGGCGCCTGCGCCGCACGGGCGATCGCGACACGCGCGTGCTGCACGTCGCGCAGGTGCTCGCGGGAGACGTCTGACGCCGCCGGCGATCCGCCGCGCCGTTGGCCGCACGATCGAGAACCGCGACGAGAACCACGAACCCCACGAGCCGCCATGCAAGTCCAATCGATGCATTTCAAGGCGCGCGCGGGCGAAAAGCTCGCCGATGCGCGCCTGCAGGAAAACCTCAAGAGGCTGTCGACGAAATTCGTATCGGGGCGCGCGGAAGCGCTCACGCAGATCGACTTCGTCGCGACGCGCGCCGAGCTGAAGGCGCGCCGCAATCGCGCGCTCGAGCAGCTCGACGTGTGGCTCGAGATGTTCGAGCGCGAGGCGGCGCGGCGCGGGACGACCGTGCTGTACGCGGAGACGACGGCCGACGCGGCGAAGCTCGTCGCGGAGATCGCGCGCCGGCACGACGTGAAGAAGGTCATCAAGACGAAGTCGATGGTGACCGAGGAGGCGAACCTCAACGCGGTGCTCGGCCAGCTCGGCGTGCAGTCGATCGAGACCGACCTCGGCGAATACATCCTGCAGATCAACGACAACGAGCCGCCGAGCCACATCATCGCGCCCGTGCTGCATCGGGACAAGGAGGAGGTCGCCGAGCTGTTCGCAAAGACGCACGGACGGCCCCGCCTGACCGAAATCCCGGAGATGGCCCGCGAGGCGCGCGAGGTGCTGCGCCCCCATTTCCTGTCGGCGGACATGGGCGTGACGGGCGGCAACTTCGTGATCGCGGAGACGGGCTCCGTCGTGCTCGTGACGAACGAGGGCAACGAAGGAATGTGCACGGTGCTGCCGCGCGTGCACGTCGCGGTGACGGGGATCGAGAAAGTTCTGCCGACGCTCGAGGATCTCGCGACCGCGATGCGTCTCTTGCCGCGCTCCGCGACCGGGCAGAAGACGTCGAACTACTTCTCGCTGCTGACGGGCTTGCGTGCCGACGGCGACGAGGACGGGCCCGAGCATTCCTACGTCGTGCTCGTCGACGGCGGCCGCAGCGGGCTCATCGGCGGCGAGTTCCAGGAGATGCTGCGCTGCATACGCTGCGGCGCGTGCATGAACCATTGCCCGGTGTACCAGAAGGTGGGCGGGCACACGTACGGCTGGGTGTATCCGGGGCCGATGGGCTCGGTGCTGACGCCGAGCTACGTCGGGCTCGACCAGGCGCTCGACCTGCCGCAGGCGGCGACGCTCTGCGGCGAGTGCGACAGCGTCTGTCCGGTCGGCATCCCGATTTCTGGCCTGCTGCGCAAGTTGCGCGAGAAGCAGGTCGAGCGGCACCTGCGGCCGTTGCATGAGCGGGCGGGGCTCGCAGCGTGGGGTTTCTTCGCGCGGCGACCGACGCTTTATGCGCTCGCGACGAAGCTCGCGGTCCGCGTGCTCGAGCGCGCAGGCGGCACGTCGGGCGGCGTGACAGGTGTGCTCAGGCGGTTCCCGTTCGCGCGCGGCTGGACCGATACGCGCGATATCCCGGCGCCCGCCGGCCGGACATTCCGCGAACTGTACGCGGCGTCGCGCACGCATCTCGACCAATCGTCGACGTCGTGATTTGACCGTGCGCAAGCGCGTCGCGCGCGGGCCGGGAACGCCGCGCGTCGCGACTGTTCATCGAGGGGCAACACTGCGTTCGCTATTCATGGATTTATCTCGATAGGTGCGATCTATAGAATCTCCACATGTCAGCATTGGGCGACGCCCAGTGCACCAGCCGAGAGAGGTCGCATCATGAGAAAGACAATATCGATGTACTGGCCGCTTGCGATCGTCGTGCCGCTCGCCGCCGCTTACCTGTACCTGTCCGAAGCCGCGCCGCAGCGCGGGCCCGCGGTCGCGCGCGATGCGTCGGCCGAACTCGCGCGCGCGGTGTCGTACGGGCTCGTCGACGATGCGTCGCAGGCGCTGCCGGCCGCGTCGCACGGCGTGCCGCTCGCCGGCGCGAAGGCGTTGTGAAGCCGGATCTGCCGCAAGCGGGAATCGGTGCGCCTTTGTATAATGGCGTGTTACCCATCCGAGCGGTTCGCCGCGATTTTCTGGCCGCGTGATGAAAAGCGTCGCGATCTGTTTCGTCTGCCTTGGCAACATCTGCCGCTCGCCTACCGCTGAAGGGGTGATGCGTCATCAGGTGGCGGCCGCGGGGCTCGACGGATCAATCTCGGTCGATTCGGCCGGCACCGGCGACTGGCACGTCGGCGACGCGCCCGACGCACGCGCGCAGCAGGCCGCGCGGGCGCGGGGCTACGACCTGTCGGCGCTGCGCGCGCGGCAGATCGGCCGGGCGGATTTCGAGCGCTTCGATCTCGTGCTCGCGATGGATTCCGCCAATTTCGCCGAATTGCACAAGCGTTGCCCGTCGCAATATCGGGGCAAGGTCCGGCTGCTGATGGAATATGCGAGCGATGCGTCGGCGCGCGAGATCGCCGATCCGTATTTCGGCGGCGCGCGCGGCTTCGAACAGGTGCTCGATCAGTGCGAGGACGCGTGCCGCGGCCTCCTCGAAAGCTTGCGTGAAACGGCGCGCTGAAGCGCCGCATACAACCCCTTTTAGAAGCAGGGATACTTGACTAAAACGGTCAAATATTTATACTTGACCAAAATCGTCAAGATTGCTGCCCATTCAATACCATGAGACTCACCACGAAAGGCCGTTTCGCCGTCACGGCGATGATCGACTTGGCGCTGCGCCAGGAGCAAGGCCCGGTGACGCTTGCAGGCATCAGCCAGCGCCAGCGGATTTCGCTCTCCTACCTCGAGCAATTGTTCGGCAAGCTGCGCCGGCACGAAATCGTCGAATCGGTCCGCGGGCCGGGCGGCGGCTACAACCTCGCGCGCCGCGCGCAGGACGTGACGGTCGCCGACATCATCATTGCGGTCGACGAGCCGCTCGATGCGACCCAATGCGGCGGCAAGGGTGCGTGCGAAGGCACGAAGCAGCCCGACGGCCACTGCATGACGCACGAGCTCTGGTCGACGCTGAACCAGAAAATGGTCGAATACCTCGATTCGGTGTCGCTGCAGGATCTCGTCGATCAGCAGCGCGCCCGCGAAGGGACGCCCGCCGTGCTGCGCGACAAGCGCAAGCCGGAGCCCGTCGCGGCGAGCGTCGAGCCGGTGCGCACGGTCCCGCTCGGCCCGAATTCGGTTTTCAACATCGCAAGCTCATGATTGCCGCGCACTGAACGCGGCCAGTACAACGAATAGTCCCCGCACTGAATGCATACCCGGAGCGATAGATGAACAACGATATCCCCCACCTGCCCATCTACATGGACTACAGCGCGACGACGCCCGTCGATCCGCGCGTCGTAGACAAGATGGTGCCGTATCTGCGCGAGCAGTTCGGCAACCCGGCGTCCCGCAGCCACGCGTACGGCTGGGATGCGGAGCGCGCGGTCGAAGAGGCGCGCGAGCAGGTGGCCGCACTCGTCAATGCCGACCCGCGCGAAATCATCTGGACGTCCGGCGCGACCGAATCCGACAACCTCGCGATCAAGGGCGCCGCGCACTTCTACCAAGGCAAGGGCAAGCACATCGTCACGGTGAAGACCGAGCACAAGGCGGTGCTCGACACCTGCCGCGAGCTCGAGCGCGAAGGCTTCGAAGTGACCTACCTCGACGTGAAGGACGATGGCCTCGTCGACCTCGACGTGTTCAAGGCCGCGCTGCGCCCGGACACGATCCTCGTGTCGGTGATGCACGTGAACAACGAGATCGGCGTGATCCAGGACATCGCGACGATCGGCGAAATCTGCCGCGAGAAGGGCATCATATTCCACGTTGACGGTGCGCAGGCGACGGGCAAGGTCGAGATCGATCTCGCGAAGCTGAAGGTCGACCTGATGTCGTTCTCCGCGCACAAGACCTACGGCCCGAAGGGCATCGGCGCACTCTACGTGCGCCGCAAGCCGCGCGTGCGCATCGAGGCGCAGATGCACGGCGGCGGCCACGAGCGCGGCATGCGCTCGGGCACGCTGCCGACGCACCAGATCGTCGGCATGGGCGAAGCGTTCCGCATCGCGCGCGAAGAGATGGCGACCGAGAACGAGCGCATCCGGATGCTGCGCGACAAGCTGCTGCGCGGCCTGTCGGAAATCGAGGAAACCTACGTGAACGGCGACCTCGAGCACCGCATCCCGCACAACCTGAACATCAGCTTCAATTTCGTCGAAGGCGAGTCGCTGATCATGGCGATCAAGGACGTCGCGGTGTCGTCGGGCTCCGCGTGCACGTCGGCGTCGCTCGAGCCGTCGTACGTGCTGCGTGCGCTCGGCCGCAACGACGAGCTCGCGCACAGCTCGATCCGCTTCACGGTCGGCCGCTTCACGACGGAACAGGAAGTCGACTACGTGATCAATCTGCTGAAGGGCAAGATCGCGAAGCTGCGCGACTTGTCGCCGCTTTGGGAAATGCACCAGGACGGCATCGATCTGTCGACGATCGAATGGGCGGCGCACTGAGCGCAGCGACTTTTTTCGCGGGCGCCCGAGCGCCGCGCAGACGAAACGAAGCAAGGAGTTGAATCATGTCTTACAGCAACAAGGTTCTGGATCACTACGAAAACCCGCGTAACGTCGGTTCGTTCTCGAAGGACGACGATGCGGTCGGCACTGGCATGGTCGGCGCACCCGCGTGCGGCGACGTGATGAAGCTGCAGATCCGCGTCGGCGAAAACGGCGTGATCGAGGATGCGAAGTTCAAGACCTACGGCTGCGGCTCGGCGATCGCGTCGAGCTCGCTCGTGACCGAATGGGTGAAGGGCAAGACGCTTGACGAAGCGCTCTCGATCAAGAACACGCAGATCGCCGAAGAGCTCGCGCTGCCGCCCGTGAAGATCCACTGCTCGATCCTCGCCGAGGACGCGATCAAGGCGGCCGTGGCCGACTACAAGAAGCGTCACGACGGCGCTGAAGACGGCAAGGTCGCCGCGTAAGCGGCGCCGCGGGTTCGACGGACGTCGATGGTTTTGGTTTAGACGCATGACGCACGGGGCTCGCTCCGTGCGACCAGGGACATTATGGCTATCACACTGACGGAAAAGGCTGCGCAACACGTGCAGAAGTATCTGACGCGGCGCGGCAAGGGGCTGGGCCTGCGGCTCGGCGTGCGCACGACCGGCTGCTCGGGCCTCGCGTACAAGCTCGAGTACGTCGACGACTTCGCCGTCGAGGATCAGGTGTTCGAAAGCCATGGCGTGAAGGTCTTCGTCGACCCGAAGAGCCTCGCGTACATCGACGGCACCGAGCTCGACTTCGCGCGCGAGGGATTGAACGAGGGATTCAGGTTCAACAACCCGAACGTGAAGGACGAGTGCGGCTGCGGCGAATCGTTCCGCGTGTGACGGCTGATCCGCGTGAGGCGGGCAAGGGGCGGCGCGGGCCGCCTTTTTAATGGGCGGCATATCGGTCCACGTCGTGCCGCAGTCGACAACGAGTTGAGCGCTACAGCTACTACGCGATGGTTTCGCTGAAAGACAGCCACTTCGATCTCTTTCACCTGCCGGTGCAATTCGCGCTCGACGAGCATGCGCTCAACGTCGCGTACCGCACCGTGCAGTCGCAGGTGCACCCGGATCGCTTCGCCGCGGCGGGCGACGCGCAAAAGCGCATCGCGATGCAATGGGCGACGCGCGCGAACGAGGCGTATCAGACGCTGCGCGATCCGCTCAAGCGGGCGACGTACTTGCTGACGCTGCGCGGCGTCGACGTCGGCGCCGAGAACAATACGGCGATGGAGCCGGCGTTCCTGATGCAGCAGATGGAGTGGCGCGAGCGCATCGAGGATGCGGCGGCCGCGAAGAACGTCGGCGAGCTCGACGCGCTTCTCGCCGAATTGCGCGACGAGCGGCGCGCGCGCCTCGCGAAGCTGGGCGCGCTGCTCGACAGCGGCGCGGACCAGGGTGCGGCGGAAGCCGTGCGACAGCTGATGTTCGTCGAGCGCGTGTCGACCGAGATCGGCGCTCAGATCGAGCGCCTCGAACACTAACCGCGCGCGTGACGCACGCGATGCAAGCGGGGCTTCGGCCCTCATCGAACACACAGATGGCTTTACTGCAAATTTCCGAACCCGGCATGGCGCCCGCGCCGCATCAGCGGCGCCTCGCCGTCGGCATCGACCTCGGCACGACGAATTCGCTCGTCGCCGCGGTGCGCAACAGCATCCCGGAAGCGCTGCCCGACGACGCGGGCCGCGTGCTGCTGCCGTCCGTCGTCCGCTACCTCGAGAAGGGCGGCCGGCGGATCGGTCACACCGCGAAGGACGAGGCGGCGCTCGATCCGCGCAACACGATCGTGTCGGTCAAGCGCTTCATGGGGCGCGGCAAGACGGAAGTCGAAGGCGCGGCGAACGCGCCGTACGAGTTCATCGATGCGCCCGGCATGGTGCAGATCCGCACGGTCGACGGCGTGAAGAGCCCGGTCGAGGTGTCGGCGGAGATTCTCGCGACGCTGCGCAAGCGCGCCGAGGACACGCTCGGCGACGAGCTCGTCGGCGCGGTGATCACGGTGCCCGCGTACTTCGACGATGCGCAGCGCCAGGCGACGAAGGACGCCGCGCGGCTCGCGGGCCTGAACGTGCTGCGCCTGCTGAACGAGCCGACCGCGGCCGCGATCGCGTACGGGCTCGACAACGGCTCGGAAGGCCTCTACGCGGTCTATGACCTCGGCGGCGGCACGTTCGACCTGTCGATCCTGAAGCTCACGAAGGGCGTGTTCGAAGTGCTCGCGGCGGGCGGCGATTCCGCGCTCGGCGGCGACGATTTCGATCACGCGCTGTTTGCGTACGTGCTCGCGCAGGCCGGCATCGACGTGGAGCAGCTCGCGCCCGAAGACGTGCGCCTGCTGCTCGATCGCGTGCGCAACGCGAAGGAAGCGCTGTCTGCAGCGCAAGAGGCGCACCTCGACGTGAAGCTGTCGACGGGCACGAAGCTCGTGCAGACGGTCACGCGCGATGCATTCGCCGCGCTCGTCGAGCCGCTCGTGCAGCGCACGCTGGCGCCGACCCGCAAGGCGCTGCGCGACGCGCAGGTGACGCCCGCCGACATCAAGGGCGTCGTGCTCGTCGGCGGCGCGACGCGCATGCCGGTGATCCGCGACGCGGTCGCGACATTCTTCCGCCAGCCGCCGCTCGTCAATCTCGATCCGGATCAGGTGGTCGCGCTCGGCGCGGCGATCCAGGCGGATCTGCTCGCCGGCAACCGCAGCGGCGGCGACGACTGGCTGCTGCTCGACGTGATCCCGCTGTCGCTCGGCGTCGAGACGATGGGCGGCCTCGTCGAGAAGATCATCCCGCGCAATTCGACGATCCCCGCCGCGCGCGCGCAGGAATTCACGACGTTCAAGGACGGCCAGACCGCAATGGCGATTCACGTCGTGCAGGGCGAGCGCGAGCTCGTGTCCGACTGTCGCTCGCTCGCGCGCTTCGAGCTGCGCGGCATTCCGCCGATGGCGGCGGGCGCCGCGCGGATTCGCGTGACCTATCAGGTCGACGCGGACGGTCTCCTGTCGGTGTTCGCGCGTGAGCAGCACTCGGGCGTCGAGGCGTCGGTCGTCGTGAAGCCGTCGTACGGCCTCGGCGATGACGACATCGCGCGGATGCTCGAGGACAGCTTCAAGACGGCCGAGGTCGACATGCGCGCGCGCGCGCTGCGCGAGGCGCAGGTCGAGGCGCAGCGCCTCGTCGAGGCGACGGAGGTGGCGCTCGCCGCCGACGGCGATCTGCTCGACGCGAACGAGCGCACGGCGGTCGACGGCCTCGTCTCGTCGCTGCGCGCGCTCGCGACGAGCGGCGACACGAACGCAATCGATGCGGCGACGAAGGCGCTTGCCGAGGGCACCGACGACTTCGCGGCGCGCCGGATGGACAAGAGCATCAAGCGGGCGCTTGCCGGCCGCAAGCTCGACGAGATCTGAAAACGAACTGCGCCGCGCGGCCGAACGGCCGCCGGCGCGGCGATGGACGGCGCGGCCGGACGCCGCGCACTGGCTGAACGAACGGAACGAACATGCCTCAACTCGTAGTACTGCCGCACGTCGAATTGTGCCCGGACGGCGCGGTGATCGACGCCGTGCCCGGCAAGAGCATCTGCGACAACCTGCTCGACAACGGCGTCGAGATCGAGCACGCGTGCGAGAAGTCGTGCGCGTGCACGACGTGCCACGTGATCATTCGCGAGGGCTTCAACGACCTGGAGCCGTCCGAGGAAGACGAGGACGACCTGCTCGACAAGGCATGGGGCCTCGAGCCGACGTCGCGCCTGTCGTGCCAGGCGATCGTGAAGGAAGACGTGGATCTGGTGGTCGAGATTCCGAAGTACTCGATCAACCACGCGAAAGAAAATCACTGACGGCGAGGAGGTTCGACGATGAAATGGACCGATTCCCGCGAGATCGCGATCGCGCTCGCGGACAAGCATCCGGACGTCGATCCGCAGCGGATCAATTTTGTCGATCTGCGCCAGTGGGTGCTGGCGCTGGATGGTTTCGACGATGATCCGAAGCATTCGGGCGAGAAGATCCTCGAGGCGATCCAGGCGCACTGGATCGACGAATCGGACTTCGATGACGAAGACTGATGGACCGGGCCCGCGCCGATCGGTGTCGATTGGTGTCGATCGATTGGCGCGGCCGCTTGGCGGAGCGACGTGGCGCAGTCGCGCGCCGTGCACGGATGGCGGGTGTTCGATAGCCGCGCGTGGGATCGGTGTGCGCCGCAATCGGCGGTGTCGCCGCAATCGGTCGATTGACAGCGCAACGGCGCGGTGAACCGGATCGCGCCGGCGTTGCAACGGCGCGGCTGCGGTGAAGTCTGCGGCGATCGCGTCAAGAAAAACGGCTCGTGAAGCGATCACGAGCCGTTTTTTCATGGGCCGGCCGATATTGTCGGGGCGGCCGATCCGCGGGCGAGCGGCGCGCGGCCGCCACGCCGCGCGTTCGCGTCACGCGCCGACGAGCGAACCGTTCTCGACGCGCACGCGCTGGCCTTGGCCGAACGGCGGCGGGCTGTGATACGTGAACGTACGCGTCGAGCCGTCCTGCATCTGTACCTGGACTTGATAGTCGGTTTCGCTGCGAACCTGCTTTTCGACCGCATTGCCGGCGAGGCCGCCGCCCAACGCGCCGATGATCGTCATCGCGGTGCGGCCGTTGCCGTGACCGAACTGGTTGCCGACGAGACCGCCCGCGGCTGCACCGCCGACCGCGCCGATCCCCGAGCTCGTGCCCGCCGTTCGCACCGGCACGATCGCCGCGACGGTGCCGCAGGTCGCGCAGTACGTCGATTGCTGCTGCTGTTGCGGATACGGCTGCTGCGCATATTGCGGCGGCTGCGGCGCGGTCGACGCGCGGTGATGATGAACCGGGCGCGGCGCGGGCTTCGGCGCCGCTTGTGCGACCGCCTGACGTTCCGCGGCCTGCTGCTGCGCGGCTTGCGCGGCGAGCGCGGCGCTCGCGGCGGCGGCCGTGTCGACGGCCGGCTGCGACGCGATCAGTGCGGCCTGCGTCTGCGGGTTCTGCGCATCGATGCTGCTCGCCTTCGGGAACAGGCCCGTGACGGCGGCCGTCGCGGCGAGGCTCGCGATGATGACGGCGCCTGCGGCCGTCGCGACGAGCGGATGGATGCGCTGACGTTGCTGTGTGGTGGTGTTCTGGTTGTCCATTTTCGACTCTCCTGTGTCGATCGGAGTGAGTGCATTGGCAGTTACTCCGATCCCATGCAAAGCGTGCCGCACACGGTCGTGCGTTATTTTCTGGATCTAAGTGTCGATCAAACGCCGTGGGCACGGCGTTTCAAGTTGTAACGATTCGCTGCGGAAACTTGCGTGTCAAACACTGTCAAATGCCCGCTCGCGCAAGCGGCGCAAAGGAAGCGAAGAGAAGGGGACGGAAGAGGGGGGCGGCGCGGCGGCCGGGATTTACGGGCGGTTACAAAGCAGGCGGGCTTGCCGCTGTTCGCCGCCGTTTTCCGCCCCGGGGAAGCGGGCGAAAAACGGGTGGAAGACGCCTCGCGCGGGGCTCAGTCTTCGCGGCGCAGGTGCGGGAACAGCAGCACGTCGCGGATCGTCGGGCTGTCGGTGAGCAGCATCACGAGACGGTCGATGCCGATCCCGCAGCCGCCTGTCGGAGGCATCCCGTATTCGAGCGCACGGATGTAGTCGGCGTCGAAGAACATCGCTTCCTCGTCGCCCGCGTCCTTCTGCTCGACCTGCTTCTTGAAGCGCGCAGCCTGGTCTTCGGGGTCGTTCAGCTCCGAGAAGCCGTTCGCGATTTCGCGGCCGGTGATGAAGAGCTCGAAGCGCTCGGTGATGCCCGGCACCGTGTCCGATTCGCGTGCGAGCGGCGACACTTCGATCGGGTAGTCGATGATGAAGGTCGGCTCCCACAGCTGCGATTCCGCGGTTTCCTCGAAGAGCGCGAGCTGCAGCGCGCCGATGCCTGCGTTCAGGAACGCCGGCTGAGTAACGTCGACGCCGAGGCGCTTCAGTTCGCTGCGCAGGTAAGCGTCGTCCGACAACTGGCCGTGCGTGTAGTTCGGCGCGAACTTCTGGATCGCCTGCGTGATCGTGAGCCGATGGAACGGCTTCGCGAGATCGAGCTCGCGGCCCTGGTACTGGATCGTCGCGGTGCCGAGCGCGTCGACGGCCGCCTGACGGATCAGTTGCTCGGTGAAGTCCATCAGCCAGCGGTAGTCGGTATACGCGGCGTAGAACTCCATCATCGTGAATTCCGGGTTGTGGCGCGGCGACACGCCCTCGTTGCGGAAATTCCGGTTGATCTCGAACACGCGCTCGAAGCCGCCGACGATGAGGCGCTTCAGGTACAGCTCGGGCGCGATGCGCAGGAACATCTGCATGTCGAGCGCGTTGTGATGCGTGACGAACGGCTTCGCCGCCGCGCCGCCCGGGATCGGGTGCAGCATCGGCGTCTCGACTTCCATGAAGTCGGCGTCGCCCATGAACTTGCGGATCGACGCGATCGCCTTCGTGCGCGCGCGGAACGTCGAGCGCGTCTCCGGCGTGACGATCAGGTCGACGTAGCGCTGGCGATAGCGCGTCTCCTGATCCGCGAGGCCGTGGAATTTGTCGGGCAGCGGGCGCAGTGCCTTCGACAGCAGCCGCAGCTCCGTGCACTTCACCGACAGCTCGCCCTTGTTCGTGCGGAACAGCACGCCGCGCGCGGCGACGATGTCGCCCAGGTCCCACTTCTTGAACGCGTCGTAGGTCTCGGCGCCGACGTCGGCCGGCGTCACGAAGAACTGGATCTGGCCCGAGCCGTCCTGCACCGTCGCGAAGCTCGCCTTGCCCATCACGCGCTTGAGCATCATCCGGCCGGCGATCGCGACTTCGAGGTGCTTCGCTTCGAGCGCTTCCTTGTCGGTGTCCGCGTATTCGTTCTGCAGATCGGCCGCATGGTGGGTCGGCTGGAAGTCGTTCGGATAGGCGATGCCTTGGTCGCGCAGCGCGCGCAGCTTGTCGCGGCGTTCGGCGACGATCTGGTTTTCGTCCGCTGCGACAGCGGCCTGCGGTTGGGTCGGTTCGGTCATGATGGTCGGGTTCGATGGTAATGCGGCAGCGGGGCGCGGCGCCGACGCGGCCGGCGCGCGGGCCGGCCGGGCCGCGCCCGCGCGGGGGCGCTTACACGCCCTGTTTGAGGCTCGCGCCGATGAAGTCGTCGAGGTCGCCGTCGAGGACGGCCTTTGTGTTGCTCATTTCGACGTTCGTGCGCAGATCCTTCACGCGGCTCTGGTCGAGCACGTACGAGCGGATCTGGTGGCCCCAGCCCACGTCGGTCTTGCTCGATTCGAGCTTGTCCTGCTCGGCCTGGCGCTTGCGCAGCTCGGCTTCGTACAGACGCGATTTCAGCATCGCCATCGCTTCCGCACGGTTGCGGTGCTGCGAGCGGTCGTTCTGGCACTGGACGACGATGCCCGTCGGCATGTGCGTGATCCGCACCGCCGAGTCGGTCTTGTTGATGTGCTGGCCGCCCGCGCCCGATGCACGGTACGTGTCGATGCGCAGATCGGCCGGGTTGACCTCGACTTCGATCGAATCGTCGATTTCCGGATAGACGAACACCGACGAGAACGACGTGTGACGGCCGCCCGACGAATCGAACGGCGACTTGCGCACGAGGCGGTGGATGCCGGTTTCGGTGCGCAGATAGCCGTATGCATATTCGCCCGAAACCTTGATCGTCGCGTTCTTGATGCCGGCGACGTCGCCGTCGGATTCCTCGAGCACTTCCGCCTTGAAGCCCTTGCGTTCGCAGTAGCGCAGGTACTGGCGCAGCAGCATCGACGCCCAGTCGCACGCCTCGGTGCCGCCGGCGCCGGCCTGGATGTCGATGAAGCAGTTGTTCGGATCGGCCGGGTTCGAGAACATCCGGCGGAATTCGATGTCGGCGACGCGCGCCTCGAGCTTCGCCGCGTCCTCTTCGGTCGCGACGAGCGTGTCTTCGTCGTCTTCCTCGTGGGCGAGGTCGAACAGGTCCTGCGCGTCGCGCAGGTCGTCATCGAGCGCCGTGAGCGTCATGACGACGCCTTCGAGCGACTTCTTCTCGCGGCCGAGCGCCTGGGCGTTCTTCGAGTCGTTCCAGACGTTCGGGTCTTCGAGTTGCTTGTTGACTTCGGCTAGACGTGCAGACTTGACGTCGTAGTCAAAGATACCCCCGTAGCTCGCCCGCGCGCCGGCGCAGGTCCGCGAGGGAGCTTTCGATCGCGTTCAGACGTTCCGCTTCCATGATCTTGTTCGCTTTTGACGCTTCGTGAAAAGGGGAAATTATAGCCGATCGACGGCCTCGGCCGGTACGGCGCGGGCGGCGGTGCGCGGCGCGGCGCAGCTCGCGGGGGGCGCCGATTCGGTGCGCGGCGGGGCGGGCGGCGATCGGCGGGATGGGATTCGAGGTCGCGCGTTGGCGGTGCGGCTGTGTTCGGATCGCGTGAGCCGTGCGGGCGGGATGGACCGCGTGGATTCGATTCGTCGGAAATCCGTGACGAATCGGGCGCGCGGACGGCTGGCGCGAGCGGCTAGAGCGTGCGGGGCGCGAACGGAA
The DNA here is from genome assembly GCF_001523835.1 of Burkholderia sp. ABCPW 14. Taxonomy (NCBI): domain Bacteria; kingdom Pseudomonadati; phylum Pseudomonadota; class Betaproteobacteria; order Burkholderiales; family Burkholderiaceae; genus Burkholderia; species Burkholderia sp. ABCPW 14. The sequence continues at coordinate 66,903 of NZ_LOVS01000153.1, forward strand.
GCGAACCGGGTGGCGCTTTTATCGCACGGCGCGTTTGCATTCGATGCGAAGCCTCGCGCGGTGCCGCTCCGCGCCGCACTCGCGCTCCGCGCGTCATCGCGCCGGTCTCCACCCGGCCGATCACGCGCATCGGCGCACGTCCGCGCGCTTCATCGCGGGCGGGCGATCGGCGGCGCGCCCTACGCCGCGTGCTCGACGATCAACTGCACGCGCGTCATGCCGTTCCACGTGTCGCTCGCGAGCCGGAACGCGAGCGTCGCGCGCGCGGGCAGCGGCTCGGCGTGGTTGAACCAGATCGCGTTGAAGCGCTGGCGGCCGCGCATCAACTGCAGTTTCAGGTGCTTGTCCTTCACGAGCGCCTGCGACGCCACGTCGAATTCGCCCGAGAAGAGCGGCGCCGGAAAGCCCTGGCCCCAGACGGCCGAATCGAGCAGCTCGACGACCTGCGGCGTGAAATACGCGTCCTCGAGATCGCCGTCTGTCTCGATCACGCGCGCGAGCACATCGTCGGACAGCCGTTCGCGCGCGACCGCCTCGAACGCGGCGGCGAAGCGCGGCACGTTCTCGGTGTCGAGCGTGACGCCCGCCGCCATCGCGTGGCCGCCGAACGTGACGATCAGATCGGGTTCGCGTTTCGAGATCAGGTCGATCGCGTCGCGCAGATGGAAGCCGGGGATCGAGCGGCCCGAACCCTTCACGCGCGCGCCGCTGTCGTCCGCGTGCGCGAACGTGAACGCCGGCCGGTGAAAGCGCTCCTTCAGCCGCCCCGCGACGATGCCGATCACGCCCTGGTGCCATTTGGGGTTGAAGAGCGTGATCGTCGCCGCTTCGGCCGGGTCGACCGACGCGAGATCGGCGAGCGCCTGCTGCTGCATGCCCGCCTCGATCTCGCGCCGCTCGCGGTTCATCGCGTCGAGCTGCTGGGCGAGCTCCCACGCGCGGCCGACGTCGTCGGTCGTCAGGCATTCGATTCCGAGCGACATGTCGGACAGGCGGCCTGCCGCGTTCAGGCGCGGGCCGAGGCCGAAGCCCAGATCGAAGCCGGATGCGCTGCGCGCTTCGCGCGCCGCCGCGCGAAAGAGCGCCGCGATGCCGGGCTGCATCCGGCCGTTGCGGATCCGCTGCAGGCCCTGCGCGACGAGCACGCGGTTGTTGCCGTCGAGGCGCACGACGTCGGCGACCGTGCCGAGCGCGACAAGGTCGAGGAGGCCGTCGAGCCGCGGCTCGGGACGCGCGTCGCCGAATGCGCCGCGCGCGCGCAGTTCGGCGCGCAGCGCGAGCAGCACGTAGAACATCACGCCGACGCCCGCGATGTGCTTGCTCGGAAACGCGCAGCCCGGCTGGTTCGGATTGACGATCGCGCGCGCGGCGGGCAGCGTGTCGCCGGGCAGGTGATGATCGGTGACGAGCACGTCGATGCCGCGGGCATTCGCGGCCGCGACGCCGTCGACGCTCGCGATCCCGTTGTCGACGGTGATCAGCAGATCGGGCTTGCGCGCGGCGGCGAGCTCGACGATCTCGGGCGTCAAGCCATAGCCGTACTCGAAGCGGTTCGGCACCAGGTAGTCGATCTTCGCGCCGAACATGCTCAGGCCGCGCACGGCGACCGCGCATGCGGTCGCGCCGTCGCAGTCGTAGTCGGCGACGACGAGCATCTTGCGGCCGGCCTCGAGCGCGTCCGCGAGCAGCGCGGCGGCGTCCGCGCAGCCTTTGAGCTGCGCGGGCGGCACGAGGCGCGACAGCGCGGTTTCGACGTCGGCGGGCGACGTGATCCCGCGCGCCGCATAGAGGCGGGCGAGCACGGGATGCAGTCCGTGGCGGGCGAGCGCATCGAGCGCGGCGGGGGCGGCTGAGCGGGTGACGATGTGGGCCATGCGAAGCGGTTGCGTTATTCGAACAGGGAGGCGAGCGTGCGGCGGCGCCAGAATTTGCGCAGATCGCCGCGCGTCGCGGCGAGCGTCGCAGTGCTCGTATCGCCGCAGAGCGTGAGCGCGAGCTCGCCGACGCGGCCTTGCGCGAGCGCGTCGAGCGCGGGTGCGAACCAGTCGCGCTCGAGCGCGGCGAGCGCGTCGTGCCAGCGCGCCCAGTCCTGCTCGATGAACGGCGCCGTCAGCGCGTCGAGCTCGATCAGCGTCGTGTCGCTCGATTGCGCCGCGGCGCCGGCGGCGAGCGCATCGAATGCGGCGGGCGGCTCGCCGGCGGCCGACCCCGCCGCAAGCGCGAGCCCGCGTGCGCCGGGCGAGCGCGACAGCACGCGCGCGAACGGGCTCGTCACCGGCTTCATCGCGCCTTGCGCGTGGAACCAGATCGAATTGACGGCGGGGTAGCCGCGCGCTTCGCGCGCCTCGTTGACGGGGTGCTGGAACCACGCCATCTGCACTTCGTTCTGCAGTTTCATCCAGGCGCGCGAGCGCTCGCCCGTCTGCGTCTCGTGCGGCAGCCAGATCTCGATGTTGCGTCCGCTCGCGCGCAGCGGCGCGGCACCCGCGAGTCCGGCGAGCTGCGGGCTCGACAGATACCAGCGCGATGCCCGCGGCGCCTGCAGCTTCACGCCGAGCTCCTCGATCAGCGGGCGCGCCGTGTCGAGCAGCGCGGCGGCTTCGTCGTCGCCGATCTCGAGCGACGCGGGATCGATCAGCACGAGGTGATCGGTCGCGATCCGCACGTGCACGGGCTCGACGCACGCCCATGTGTCGTCGCCCGGCGTGCCGCCGTCGGCGATGAGCATGTACGGCGCGAGCGGCGCGTCGTCGGCGTCGGCGGGAATCGCGCCGAACTGGCGCGCGAGCCAGCGTTCGTTTGGCAGCGTGCGCTGGAAATCTTCGCCGACCGTGCGCTCGACGAGGCGCGCGCGAGCGAGAAGCTTGTCGAGCGCGGGGCTGTCGAGCGTGTGGAGGGAAGACGCGGCGTCGGCGACCGACGGCAGCGCGAAAGGCACGAGGAAGTGAAGACGTTGGGCACGCATGATGGTGCGCATTGTAGGCCAAACGGCAAGGCCGGTCGCCGATGTCGCGCCGCGCGCCGCGTGCGCGGCGCGCGTGACTCCGTTGGTAAAATTGAGGATCGGCGCAGCGCACGCGTCGCTTGCCGGCGCACGCTGCCCGCGGCGAAGGCGCACCCGCGAGTATCGGTCGACGCCGCGTCGATCGCGCCTGGCGTGGCGGATTCGACCGAATCCGCCGCGTCGCCGCCGGCCGCCCCGATCCGGAGCGTTTTCAGGGTCGATTAAGCATTGTATGGCACACTGCGCGCGTGACCGGGCAGGCCCGGTTCCTGCGCGCGGATTCGCGCGGCGCGCGGCGTCCCAACCAGCAGAAAGGATACGCTTGAAACTTCCGTACGAATGGCAGATCGGCTGGCGCTACACGCGCGCCGGCAAACGCACGACCGGCAACGGCTTCATCTCCTTCATCGCGCTCGTGTCGATGCTCGGGATCGCGCTCGGCGTCGCGGCGCTCATCGTCGTGCTGTCCGTGATGAACGGCTTCCAGAAAGAAGTGCGCGACCGGATGCTGTCGGTGCTCGCGCACGTCGAGGTCTTTTCGCCGACGGGCTCGATGCCCGACTGGCAACTGACCGCGAAGGAGGCGCGCCTGAATCCGTCCGTGATCGGCGCGGCGCCCTACGTCGACGCGCAGGCGCTCCTCACGCGCCAGGACGCGGTGAGCGGCGTGATGCTGCGCGGCGTCGAGCCGTCGCTCGAGCCGCAGGTGTCCGACATCGGCAAGGACATGAAGGCGGGCGCGCTCACGGCGCTCGCGCCCGGCCAGTTCGGGATCGTGCTCGGCGACGCGCTCGCGGGCAATCTCGGCGTGGGCGTCGGCGACAAGGTCACGCTCGTCGCGCCGGAAGGCACGATCACGCCGGCCGGGATGATGCCGCGCCTGAAGCAGTTCACGGTCGTCGGCCTCTTCGAATCCGGCCATTACGAATACGACAGCTCGCTCGCGATGATCGACATCCAGGACGCGCAGGCGCTCTTCCGGCTGCCCGCGCCGACGGGCGTGCGGCTGCGCCTCACGGACATGCAGAAGGCGCCGCAGGTCGCGCGCGAGCTCGCGCACACGCTGTCGGGCGACTTGTACATCCGCGACTGGACGCAGCAGAACAAGACGTGGTTCTCCGCGGTGCAGATCGAGAAGCGGATGATGTTCATCATCCTGACGCTCATCATCGCGGTCGCGGCGTTCAATCTCGTGTCGTCGCTCGTGATGACCGTGACGAACAAGCAGGCGGACATCGCGATCCTGCGCACGCTCGGCGCGCAGCCGGGCTCGATCATGAAGATCTTCGTCGTGCAGGGCGTGACGATCGGCTTCGCCGGCACCGCGACGGGCGTCGCGCTCGGCTGCCTGATCGCGTGGAGCATCCCGTGGCTCATCCCGATGATCGAGCATGCGTTCGGCGTGCAGTTCCTGCCGCCGTCGGTGTACTTCATTAGCGAGCTGCCGTCCGAGCTCGTGCCGGGCGACGTGATCAAGATCGGCGTGATCGCGTTCGCGCTGTCCGCGCTCGCGACGCTCTATCCGAGCTGGCGCGGCGCGAAGGTGCGCCCCGCGGAGGCGCTGCGCTATGAATGACCGGGTCTTCGAACAGACGATGAATCAGAACTATCAGGATGGCGCCGCGCGCGAGTGCGTGCTCGAGGCGCATGGGATCACGAAGACGTTCGTGCAGGGCGGCTTCAACGTACAGGTGCTCGACAACGCCGAGGTGTCGGTGCGGCGCGGCGAGAAGCTTGCGATCGTCGGCGCGTCGGGCTCGGGCAAGAGCACGCTCCTGCACGTGCTGGGCGGCCTCGACGAGCCGAGCGCCGGACGGGTGTCGCTGCTCGGCAAGCCGTTTACGCAGCTCGCCGAGCGCGAGCGCAACGACCTGCGCAACCGCGCGCTCGGCTTCGTCTATCAGTTTCACCATCTGCTGCCGGAGTTCACCGCGCTCGACAACGTCGCGATGCCGCTGCGGATCCGCCGGATGTCGACCGAGGACGCGCGCCATCGCGCGCGCGCGATGCTTGAGGAGGTGGGGCTCGGCGCACGCGCGAAGCACCGGCCGGGCGAGCTGTCGGGCGGCGAGCGGCAGCGCGTCGCGATCGCGCGCGCGCTCGTCACGAAGCCGGCGTGCGTGCTCGCCGACGAGCCGACCGGCAACCTCGACGGCTCGACTGCGGATCACGTGTTCCACCTGATGCTCGAATTGTCGAGGACGCTTGACACGAGCTTCGTGATCGTCACGCACGATCCCGATCTCGCCGCGCGCTGCGACCGCATCCTGCGGCTGCGCGACGGCGTGCTGCACGAGGAGCCGGCCGTGCCGGTGTGACGCGATGTGGATCGACACGCACTGCCATCTCGACGCGGCCGAGTTCGACGCCGATCGCGGGGCCGTTGCCGATGCGGCGCGGGCGGCGGGCGTGTCGCGGATCGTGATCCCGAGCGTCGGGCGCATGAATTTCGCGACGGTGCGCGAGCTCGCGCACGCGACGGAAGGCGCGGTGTACGCGCTCGGCATTCATCCGATGTACACGCCGCATGCGCGCGACGAGGATCTCGACCGGCTGCGGATGGAGGTCGAGGCGAGCCTCGATGATCCGCGTTTCGTCGGCATCGGCGAGATCGGCCTCGACTACTTCGTGCCGGGGCTCGACGAGAACCGGCAGCAGTGCTTCTATGACGCGCAGTTGCGGCTCGCGCGCGATTTTGATCTGCCGGTCGTGTGCCATGTGCGCAAGTCGCAGGATCGCGTGCTGGCCGGGCTGCGGCGCGCGGGCGTGCGGCGCGGCATCGCGCACGCGTTCAACGGCAGCTTCCAGCAGGCCGATGCGTATCTCGCGCAAGGGCTCAAGCTCGGCTTCGGCGGCAACGTGACGTTCGGCCGCGCGCTGCAGATCAGGCGGCTCGCCGGGCAATTGCCGCTCGACGCGCTCGTGGTCGAGACCGACGCCCCGGACATTCCGCCCGAATGGCGCTACAGGCAGCGCAACACGCCCGACCAGGTGCCGCTCATCGGCGCGGCGATCGCCGCGCTGCGCGGCATCGACGTCGCCCGACTCTCGCTATCCACTTCGGCTAACGCGCTCGCCGCGCTGCCGCGTCTCGCGCTTTCGTCCGCATAATCGATCCGTGATCAGGCGCGCCGCCCAGGCGGCGCGAAACACGGAGGCGCGATGCGGGTGATGTGCGGCGCGTTCGCGCTCGGCGTCGTCGCGCTGCAGCAGCAGGCGGCGCTGCCGGGTGCGGCGGCATGGGCGGGCGGCGGGCTCGCGTTCGGCTTGTGCGTATGGCTTGCGGCCGCGCTGCGCGGCGACGCGCGTGCGCGCATGCGGCGGGCCGGTTTCTGCGCGTGCTGTTGCGCCGCGGCGCTCGCGGGCTTCGGCTACGCGGCGGCGCGTGCGCAGTGGCGCCTGAGCGATGCGCTGCCCGAGCCGTGGCAAGGGCGTGACATCGTCGTGACGGGCGCGGTGCGCGGGCTGCCGTCGCGCGACGCGAACGGCGTGCGCTTCCTGTTCGACGTCGACGACAACGATGCGGGCGTCGTCCGGTTTCCCGCGACGCTGTCGCTCGCCTGGTATGCGTTCAGGCGCACGGCGCCGCCGCCCGAGCTCGTGCCGGGCGACCGATGGCGGCTGCGCGTGCGTCTGAAGTGCCCGCACGGCAACGCGAACTTCGGCGTGCGCGACGCGGAGGCGGCATGGCTCGCGCGCGGCATCCGGGCGCTCGGCTACGTGTCCGCGCCGCACGATGCACAGCGGCTGACGGGCGGGGCGCCCGGCATCGCCGCCGCGATCGACCGGCTGCGCGCGCGGCTGCGCGGCCGGATCGTCGACGCGCTCGGCGACGCTGCGCATCGCGGGATCGTCGTCGCGCTCGCGATCGGCGCGCAGGGCGACATCGGCGGCGACGACTGGCGCATCCTGCGCGACACCGGCACGAGCCACCTGGTCGCGATCTCCGGGCTGCACGTCGGGATGGTCGGCGGCTTGTGCGCGTGGCTCGCGGGCGGGTTCTGGCGGCGCTCGGGCTACGTCGGGCGGAACTGGCCGCTCGTCTTGCCCGCGCAGAAGATCGCGGCGATCGGCGCGATCGTCGGTAGCGCCGGCTACGCGGCGCTCGCCGGCTTCAATGTGCCCGCGCAGCGTGCGTGGTGGATGCTCGCCGCTGCAGGCGTCGCGTATCTGAGCGGGCGTTCGCTCGCGCCATCGTCGGTGCTGGCGGCGGCGCTCGGCTGCGTGCTGCTCGTCGATCCGTGGGCGGTGACGGCGCCGGGATTCTGGCTGTCGTTCGGCGCGGTCGCGGCGATCCTGTTCGTGTCGTCGGGGCGAAGTGCCGCGCGCGATGCGCGTGAGGCAGACGATGGACGCGGGGGGCTCGGCGCAATCGACGGCGGCGATGGTGGCGACGGCGTGCCGCCGTCGCACGCCGCGCGGTTGCGCACGGCGTTCGCGCGGGCGATGAGGCGGCTCGCCCGGCGTGTGCGCGATGCCGCGCGCGCGCAGTACGCGGTGACGATCGCGCTCGCGCCGCTCACCGTGCTGTGGTTCGCGCAGATTCCGCTCGCCGGGCCGCTCGCGAACGCATTTGCGATCCCCTGGGTCGGCTCGCTCGTCACGCCGATGGTGCTCGCCGGCGTCGTGCTGCCCGCGCCGCTCGATGCTTTCGCCTTCGCGTTTGCGCATGCGCTCGTCGCGACCATGGTGCGGCTCCTCGAAGCGACGGCCGGCGCGGGGCGCACGGTCTGGATGTTGCCGATGCCTGGCGGCCTCGCGCTCGCGACGGCGGCGGCGGGCGTCGTCTGGGCGCTGACGCCGCGCGGCTGGCCGCTGCGCCACGCGGCGCCGCTTGCCTGGCTGCCGCTCCTCGCGCCGGCGTCGCATGCGCCACCCGAAGGCGCGTTCCGGCTGACGGCGCTCGACGTCGGGCAGGGCTCCGCCGTGCTGATCGAGACCGCGCGGCACGCGCTGCTGTTCGACGCGGGCCCGGGGCCCGAGGCGTCGAACGCGGGCGAGCGGGTCGTCGTGCCGTTCCTGCACGCGCAGGGCGTGCGCGCGCTCGACGCGCTCGTCGTGAGCCACGCGGACTCGGACCACGCGGGCGGCGCGCCCGCCGTGCTCGAATCGGTCGCGGTCGCGCAGATGACGGGCGGCCTGCCGCCTTCGAATCGCCTCTGGCGCGTCGCGCGCGCAGCCGGCGTGACGGACGCGCTGCCGTGCGCCGCGGGGCAGCGCTGGCACTGGGATGGCGTCGAATTCGCGACGCTCTGGCCCGGCGGCGGCCCACGGGCGGGCGGTGCGACGAACGCGCAGTCCTGCGTGCTGCGCGTGTCGGCGGGCGAGCGCGCGGCGCTCCTGACGGGCGACGTCGACGCACGCTCCGAGCGCACGCTCGTGGCCGGATCGCGCGAGGCGCTCGCCGCGCAGGTGCTCGTCGTCCCGCATCACGGCAGCCGCACGTCGTCGACCGAACCTTTCCTCGATTCGGTCGAGCCGCGCATTGCCGTATTTCAGGTAGGCTACGCAAATAGGTTCCAGCATCCGCATCCGACCGTCTGGGCGCGCTATGTCGGGCGCGGCATCGAGCTGCCTCGCACCGACCGCGACGGCGCGGTGCGCATCGACGTGGCGTCGGACGGCGGGGCCCCCGTGCCGATCCGATACCGGGACGCGCGCCGGCGCTACTGGATGGGCTGGTGATGCGGCGCGGAGGCTACGACAGGGAGACAGCGGCATTTGAAGGACATCATCCATTTTTCCCATGCGAACGGCTTTCCGGCATCCACTTACCGGACGATCTTCGCCGAGCTTGCGGACGATTACGAGTTGCGCTTCATCGAGCGAATCGGACACGACCGCCGCTTTCCGGTGACGCGCGACTGGCCGCACCTCGTCGAGCAACTGCTCGACGACATCGGCCGCACGTACGAGCGGCCCGTCTGGCTCGTCGGCCATTCGCTCGGCGGCTACCTGTCGCTGATGGCGGCGCTCAAGCGTCCGCAATGGGTGCGCGGCGTCGTGATGCTCGATTCGCCCGTGATCGCGGGCTGGCGCAGCAGCGCGCTGCGCGTGAGCCAATGGACGGGGCTCGACGAGCGCCTGTCGCCCGCCGCCGCGACGCGCAACCGCCGCGTCCATTGGGCGAGCCGCGACGACGCCTGGCGGCATTTCCGCGCGAAGCAGTCGTTCGCGCGCTGGGACGAACGGATGCTGTCCGATTATATCGACTACGGCATTCCGCAGACGAGTGCGGCGGGCGAGCGCGCGCTCGCGTTCGACCGGCAGATCGAATACATGATCTACCGGACGCTGCCGCATACGCTCGGCCCGCGGCTTGCGCACGGCGCGCCCGTGCCGATCGGCTTGCTCGCCGGCACGCGTTCGCGCGAGATCCGCCAGATCGGGCTCGCGGCGACGCGCCGGGCGGCGCGCGGCCGGATCGAGTGGCTCGAAGGCAGTCATCTCTTCCCGATGGAGCGGCCGCTCGAGACCGCGCGGGCGCTGCAGCGCATGATCAACGCGCTGCGCGCCGCCGAGAGCGGCCGCGCCGAAGCGCGGCGCGCGTGATCGTGTCGGCGTCCGCTTCGAGCGTGCCGCGGTGCGCAAGAGGGCGGACGCAACGCGCGCGAAGCAAGGTCCGCGCGACAGGTTTGCGCGGCGTGCGGCGGGGGGGGCGCGGGACGGCCGGGGAGGGGCGCGCATGCGCCCGGAAAGGAGAAGGAAAGGGTGTGATCGAGCGTTGATTGCTGAGTGACGCGCGGCCTTTACGGTATAATCCGTTTTTCCCGCGAGCATCCAGCGATGACCAAATATGTTTTCGTCACCGGCGGCGTAGTTTCTTCCCTCGGCAAGGGCATTGCCGCCGCTTCTCTCGCCGCGATCCTCGAATCGCGCGGTCTCAAAGTCACCCTCCTCAAACTCGATCCGTACATCAACGTCGATCCCGGCACGATGAGCCCGTTTCAGCACGGCGAAGTGTTCGTGACGGAAGACGGCGCGGAAACCGATCTCGACCTCGGCCACTATGAGCGCTTCATCAGCACGAAGATGCGCAAGGCCAACAATTTCACGACCGGTCAGATCTACGAATCGGTGATCCGCAAGGAGCGTCGCGGCGATTACCTCGGCAAGACCGTCCAGGTGATCCCGCACATCACGAACGAGATCCAGGCATTCGTCGAGCGCGGCGCGGCGTCGGCCACCTGCGGCGAGCCGGATGTCGCGATCGTCGAGATCGGCGGCACGGTGGGCGACATCGAGTCGCTGCCGTTCCTCGAGGCGGCGCGCCAGATGAGCCTGCGCCTCGGCCGCAACAGCGCATGCTTCGTTCACCTGACGCTCGTGCCGTTCATCGCGACGGCGGGCGAGCTGAAGACGAAGCCGACCCAGCACAGCGTGCAGAAGCTGCGCGAGATCGGCATTTCGCCGCACGTGCTGCTTTGCCGCGCCGACCGCCCGATCCCCGACGACGAATCGAAGAAGATCTCGCTCTTCTCGAACGTGCCGGAAGACGCGGTGATCTCGGTGTGGGACGTCGACAGCATCTACAAGATTCCGCAGATGCTGCACGACCAGGGCCTCGACAAGATCATCTGCGAGGAGCTCAAGCTCGATCCGAAGCCGGCCGATCTCCGCATGTGGTCGGATCTCGTCGAGAAGCTTCAGCATCCGAAGCACGAGGTGACGATCGGGATGGTCGGCAAGTACGTCGACCTGACGGAATCGTACAAGTCGCTGATCGAAGCGCTGCGCCATGCGTCGATCCACACGTCGACGAAGGTCAACATCGAGTACATCGATTCGGAAGAGCTCGAGGCGAACGGCACCGCGAGCCTCGCGCATCTCGACGCGGTCCTCGTGCCGGGCGGCTTCGGCCGGCGCGGCACCGAAGGCAAGATCGCGGCGATCCGCCATGCGCGCGAATCGAAGGTCCCGTATCTCGGCATCTGCCTCGGGATGCAGCTCGCCGTCATCGAATTCGCGCGCGACGTCGTCGGCCTCGCGCAGGCGAACAGCACCGAGTTCGATCCGAACACGCCGGAGCGTGTCGTCGCGCTGATCACCGAGTGGTTCGACCGCGACGGCAAGGTCGAGAAGCGGACCGAGGAATCGGATCTCGGCGGCACGATGCGGCTCGGTTCGCAGCGCTGCCCGATCAAGGCGGGCACGCTCGCCGAAGAGATCTACGGCAAGGACGTGAACGAGCGTCACCGTCACCGCTACGAAGTCAACAACCGCTTGGTGCCGCAGCTCGAAGCGGGCGGCCTCGTGATCAGCGCGCGCACGCCGAGCGAGAATCTGCCGGAAATGATGGAGCTGCCGCGCGCGATGCACCCGTGGTTCGTCGGCGTCCAGTTCCACCCGGAGTTCACGTCGACGCCGCGCGACGGCCATCCGCTCTTCAAGTCGTTCGTCCAGGCCGCGCTCGCGTATCAGCAGTCGCGCGCCGGAGTGAAAGCATGAATCTCGCCGGATTCGAAGTCGGGCTCGACCAGCCGTTCTTCCTGATCGCCGGCACCTGCGTCGTCGAATCGGAGCAGATGACGATCGACACCGCGGGCCGGCTGAAGGAGATCTGCGCGAAGCTCGGCGTGCCGTTCATCTACAAGTCGTCGTACGACAAGGCCAATCGCAGCTCGGGCAAGTCGTTTCGCGGGCTCGGGATGGACGAGGGCCTGCGGATCCTCGCCGAGGTGAAGCGCCAGCTGAGCGTGCCGGTGCTGACCGACGTGCACGAGACCGACGAGATCGCGCCTGTCGCGGCCGTCGTCGACGTGCTGCAGACGCCCGCGTTCCTGTGCCGTCAAACCGACTTCATCCGCGCGTGCGCGCAGTCGGGCAAGCCCGTCAACATCAAGAAGGGCCAGTTCCTCGCGCCGCACGACATGAAGAACGTGATTGACAAGGCTCGCGACGCCGCGCGTGACGCGGGGCTGTCGGAAGACCGCTTCCTCGCGTGCGAGCGCGGCGTGTCGTTCGGCTACAACAACCTCGTGTCGGACATGCGCTCGCTCGCGATCATGCGCGAGACGGGCGCGCCCGTCGTGTTCGACGCAACCCACTCGGTGCAACTGCCGGGCGGGCAGGGCACGAGCTCGGGCGGCCAGCGCGAATTCGTGCCGGTGCTCGCGCGTGCGGCGGTCGCGACGGGCATCGCGGGGCTCTTCATGGAGACCCACCCGAACCCGGCCGAGGCCCGGTCGGACGGCCCGAACGCGGTGCCGCTCGGCAAGATGGCCGCGCTGCTGGAGACGCTCGCCACGCTCGATCGGGCGGTGAAGCGCGCGCCGTTCCTGGAAAACGATTTCAATTGAGATGAACTCGGCGGCCCTCGCGCGCGTCAGTAGTGAAAGCGGCTTTCGCGTGCGCGCTGGCCGCCATCGCTGAAGACAGAATCCATCGTCATTTTCAGAGGAAACCATGAGTGCAATCGTAGATATCATCGGCCGCGAGATTCTGGATTCGCGCGGCAACCCCACCGTCGAGTGCGACGTGCTGCTCGAGTCGGGCACGATGGGCCGCGCGGCGGTGCCGTCGGGTGCGTCGACTGGCTCGCGCGAGGCGATTGAGCTGCGTGACGGCGAAGCCGGCCGCTACAACGGCAAGGGCGTGCTGAAGGCCGTCGAGCACATCAACACCGAGATCTCCGAAGCGATCATGGGCCTCGACGCGTCCGAGCAGGCGTTCCTCGACAAGACGCTGCTCGAACTCGACGGCACCGACAACAAGTCGCGCCTCGGCGCGAACGCGATGCTCGCCGTGTCGATGGCGGTCGCGAAGGCCGCGGCTGAAGAAGCCGGCCTGCCGCTGTACCGCTACTTCGGCGGCTCGGGCGCGATGCAGTTGCCGGTGCCGATGATGAACATCGTGAACGGCGGCGCGCACGCGAACAACAGCCTGGACATCCAGGAATTCATGATCGTGCCGGTGAGCCAGCCGACGTTCCGCGAAGCGCTGCGCTGCGGCGCGGAAGTGTTCCACGCGCTGAAGAAGATCCTGTCGGACCGCGGCATGAGCACGGCGGTCGGCGACGAAGGCGGCTTCGCGCCGAACTTCGGCAGCAACGACGAATGCCTGTCGACGATCCTGCAGGCGATCGAGAAGGCCGGCTACCGCGCGGGCGAAGACGTGCTGCTCGCGCTCGACTGCGCGGCGTCGGAGTTCTACCACGACGGCAAGTACCAGCTCGCGGGCGAAGGCCTGCAGCTGTCGTCGGCCGAGTTCACCGACTACCTCGCGACGCTCGCGGACAAGTTCCCGATCGTGTCGATTGAGGACGGCATGCACGAAAGCGACTGGGAAGGCTGGAAACTGCTGACCGAGCGCCTCGGCAAGAAGGTTCAGCTCGTCGGCGACGACCTGTTCGTCACGAACACGCGCATCCTGAAGGAAGGCATCGAGAAGGGCATCGCGAACTCGATTCTCATCAAGATCAACCAGATCGGTACGTTGACCGAAACGTTCGCGGCGATCGAGATGGCGAAGCGCGCCGGCTACACGGCCGTGATTTCGCACCGTTCGGGCGAAACGGAAGACTCGACGATCGCCGATATCGCAGTCGGCCTGAACGCCGGCCAGATCAAGACGGGCTCGCTGTCGCGCAGCGACCGCATCTCGAAGTACAACCAGCTGCTGCGCATCGAGGAAGATCTCGGCGATATCGCGAGCTACCCGGGCAAGTCGGCGTTCTATAACCTGCGCTGACGCGCGCTAACGCGTTAATATCGGTCTTGTTCATCGATGACGCCGCTTCGCGATCTCGTGAAGCGGCGCTTCTTATATCTGCGGCTTATTCATGCGGCTCGTTACCGTCGTCCTGATCGCTTTGCTGATCGTGATTCAGTACCCGTTGTGGTGGGGGCATGGCGGCTGGCTGCGAGTGCACGAGCTTCGGCAGCAGTTGAACGACCAATTGCAGAAGAACGCCGACGCGAAGCTGCGCAATGAGCGGATCGCGGGCGAAGTGCAGGATCTGCAGAGCGGCACCTCGGCGATCGAGGAGCGTGCGCGTTACGAGATGGGCATGGTGAAGGACGGCGAAGTGTTCGTGCAGTTCGTGTCGCCGAACTCGCCGGCGCCTGCGGCGCAGAGCAATGCGCAGCCGGCGACGTCGACGCGCGGCGAGGTGTCGGCCGCGCCGGTGCGCGTCGTGCCGAATCCGGTGTCGCGCGCGAAGTCCGAAAAGCGGCACGGCGGCGACAAGGCGCGCAAGCCGGCGCACGGCTGACGCGCCGCCGAGCGCGACGCATGCGCCGGTGCCTGGCGGGACGCGCATCGCTCGCGTTGCCGGCTTCGACCGGCTGGGCATCGCAAGCTTCGCGCAGTGATGAAGCTTCGGAGCGCCTAACAAAAAAGCGCGGTCTTTCGGCCGCGCTTTTTTGTTTCCCGCTGATTTTCAATCGTTCGGAATCCGGTGTTTTCACCACCACCAGCCCGGGTAGCCGTAGCTGAAGCCCGTGCCCCAGCCACGCCCCCAGCCTCCGCCGTAATAGCCGCCGTAGTAGGTGACGGGCGGCGGATAGTAGTACGTCCACGCGCGCGCGACATCGTCGGCCGCGATCGCCGCGTTTTGCTCGCGCAGCACCTGCCGGTCGATCTCGTCGTAGCGCTTGCGTTCGTCGGGCGTGAGCGTGCGCGACGTCGCGCCTGCCTGCTCGGGCAGGCGGCTCAGGACCGTCGTCGGTGGCGGCGCGACGCATCCGCTCAGCGACGCGGCCGCAACGAGCGCCGCGATCGGTGCGGCGCGAACAAGAATCGGTTTCATGCTGCTGCCTCCTGGCTTGTGCCGGCGACTTGCCCGCCGGACGGCGCGTGCGGCGCGTTGCCCGCGTGCACGCGCGCGAATCAGTGCCGTCGCTCGGCGGCGGGCGTTACGCTCGCGCCGAGTTCGGGCGTCGAGAACAACTGGGCGACGTCGACCGGATCGAATTCGTAGCGCTGATTGCAGAATTCGCAGTGGATCTCGACGTGGCCGCGCTCCTCGATCACGCCGTCGATCTCGACCTGTCCGAGCATGCGCAGCATCCCGCCGACCTTCTCGCGCGAGCACGTGCAATGGAAGCGCGTGCTCGTTGGTTCGAAGTGCTGCACATTCTCCTGCCAGAACAGACGCCGGAACACGGTCTCGGGTTCCACTTCGAGCAGTTCTTTCGACGAGAGCGTGCCGCCGAGCGTGCAGACGCGCTCCCACGTGTCCGTGTCGGTTTCCTCCACGCGCGGGACGATGCCGCCGTCGCCCGGCAGCTTCTGCAGCAGCACGCCGACCGCGCGATTGTGATCGGCCGCGAGCCAGAGGCGCGTGTCGAGCTGCTCGGAGTGCCGCATGTAATGTTCGAGCACGTCGGCAATCGACGCGAGCGGGCCGTCCTCGCCGTTCAGCGGCACGATTCCCTGGTACGGTTGCTGGCCGGGCCGTTTGTCGGTCGGATCGAGCGTGATCACGCAGCGGCCGTGGCCGCTCGCGTTGATCAGGTCGGCGAACGAAGTGTCCTCGCCGATCGTCTGCGCGGCGTCGCCCGAGAACTTCGCGGTCGCGCGCATCGCGAGGTCCGAACTGCACTGGACGACGAGCATCTTCATCGGGCCGTCGCCGAAAATCTGCATGATGAGCGTGCCGTCGAACTTCAGGTTCGCCGACAGCAGCGCGCAGGCCGCCATCATCTCGCCGAGCACGTTGCGCACGGGCGTCGGATAGTCGCGGCGCGTGAGCACCTCTTGCCACGTGTTGCGCAGCGAGACGATCTCGCCACGCACCGGAGCCGCGTTGAACATGAATTTCTGTAACTGGTCACTCACTTTTTTCCCTCGACAATCAAACGGCTCGCGCGCGGCTTTTCAGCCGATCCGCACGAGCTGCTCCTTGAAATACGCGCGCCGCATCGCGTAGCTCTTCGTGTTCATGTGCATCCGCGCGATGTCCTCGTCGGACAGCGTTCGCACGACCTTCGCCGGCGCCCCGAGAATCAGCGAATTGTCGGGGAACGTCTTGCCTTCGGTGATCACCGCGCCTGCACCGACCAGACAGTTGCGGCCGATCACCGCGCGATTCAAGATCACCGCCTGGATGCCGATCAGCGAGCCTTCGCCGATCGTGCAGCCGTGCAGCATCGCCTGGTGGCCGACCGTTACGTTCGGCGCGATCGAGAGCGGGCAGCCCGGATCGGTGTGCAGCACCGCGCCTTCCTGCACGTTGCTGCCCGCGCCGACCGTGATCGGCTCGTTGTCGCCGCGGATCGTCGCGCCGAACCAGACGCTCGCGTTCTCTTCGAGCACGACCTTGCCGACGATCGCCGCGCTGTCCGCGACGAACACGCTTTCGTGGATGGACGGGGCGTTGTCGCCGAGCTTGTAGATGGTCACGGTGTCTCCCTTGGGGCTTGTCTGGGCGGCCGGTACAATGGCGCGCGGTTGTGTTTGCGCTTGGATGCGGCGCGATCGAATCCTTTATTGTAAACGGTTGTCCCTGTCGTTCGTTCGCGCGCGCTCGCCGCGCGCGGGCATGTCGCTTTCTCATGTCATTCGTCCCGATTTCATCGTTGGAACCCCTGCGCTGCGCGCGCAGCGACGCGCTCGCTGCGCTCTGCGAGCCCGATCCTGCGCGCAAGGCCGCGCTTGTCGGCGAGCTGCGCGCCGCGCTGCTCGACGGACGCGCGACGGCGCTGCCGGAGCGCGAGCTGTGCGCGCCCGAGCACGGCTTGCCCGGGCGGCCCGCGCAGCCGGAGCTCGTCGAGCCGCGCCGGCTCGAGCGGCGAAGCATGCGCTCGCCGGAAGGGCGCGCGGTGCTGCTGCATGCGCTCGCGCATATCGAGTTCAACGCGATCAATCTCGCGCTCGACGCCGTATGGCGCTTTGCGCGGATGCAGGCTGCGTTCTATGCCGACTGGCTGACAGTCGCGGCGGAGGAGGCGCATCATTATTCGCTGCTTGCCGCGCGCCTCGCGGAGTTCGGGCACGCGTACGGCGATTTTCCCGCGCACGACGGCCTCTGGGAGATGTGCGAGCGGACGGCGGCCGACGTGCTCGCGCGCATGGCGCTCGTGCCGCGCACGCTCGAGGCGCGCGGGCTCGATGCGTCGCCACCGATCCGCGCGCGGCTTCTGCAGGCCGGTGATCACGCGTCGGCAGCGATTCTCGACGTGATCCTGCGCGACGAGATCGGCCATGTGCGGATCGGCAATCGCTGGTTTCGCCATCTGTGCGGCGAGGCGGGGCTCGAGCCGTGCGCGACCTACGAACGGCTCGCCGCGCAGTATCGCGCGCCGCGACTGCGCGGTCCGTTTAACTTCGATGCGCGCCGCGCGGCGGGTTTCAACGACGACGAATTGAACGCGCTCGTCGCGCAGGACGTCGAGCCGAAGCCTTGACGGGGTGGGGCGCATCGCGTGTGCGGGGGCGGCTTGGCTGCGGTGTAAATCGAGCGCGGGAGCGGATCGTCGGGGGCCGACGGGGCGCGGGGCGATGAAGTCGACTGCGTGAGGCCGCGGATGACTGGTTGACTAATCGAAGACGCTCGCAAGCGGGGCGCGTCGGTTGCCGGATTCGTGTTTGATTTGATCGGTATCGGAGTGCGATCGAAGACGACGGACATCCGAACCGTTCGAGACGCAGTCGGCGATTTCAGTCGGCCTGATCCATGGCATCAGTTTCGACCCCATCAAGCGTTCGCTGCTTCCGGCCCAGGACCGCCTAGAGAAGTGCCTCGACACACACAGGCTCGACGCGCGGCCCACGCCGGACGGGCCGGATCGATATAATCGAACGGTCATTCTTTTTTGGCGATTGCGATGCACTCCACTCAATCTGTTTCCGATTTTTTCACGATCCGCGGCGTGAAGCTGCATGTGCGCCGCTGGGGGCGGCCCGACGCGCCGACGCTCTATATGCTGCACGGCTGGATGGACGTCGCGGCGTCGTTCCAGTTCGTCGTCGACGCGCTCGCGGGCGACTGGCAGGTGATCGCGCCCGACGCGCGCGGATTCGGGCTGTCCGACTGGCCGGTCGCCGCGCACGGCGGCGGCCATTACTGGTTCCACGAGTACCTCGCGGACCTCGACGCGCTGATCGACCACTACACGCCCGACGGCGAAGTGAACCTGATCGGCCACAGCATGGGCGCGAACGTCGTGTGCCTGTACGCGGGCGCGCGGCTGCAGCGGGTGCGGCGGGTCGTCGACCTGGAGGGCTTCGGGCTTGCGCCCGCGCGCGCCGAGCAGGCGCCGCGGCGCCTCGCGCAGTGGCTCGACGAGCTGCGCACGCCGCCGACGCTCAAGCGCTACGCGTCGCTCGAAGACGTCGCCGCACGCCTCATCAAGACGAATCCGCGCCTCGACGCCCGCCGCGCGACCTTTCTCGCCGCGCACTGGTCGACGCGCGATGCGGACGGCCAGTACCGGCTCCTCGCCGATCCCGCGCACAAGCTGCGCGGCCCGCTGTTGTACCGGCTCGACGAGGTGATGGCGATCTGGTCGAAGGTGCGCGCGAAGGTGCTGCACGTCGAGGCCGTCGATTCGCCGACGCTCGCGTTCCTCGCGGGCGAAATCCCGATTCCCGAATTCAAGGCGCGCTTTGCGGCGTTCGCGGATTGGCGCGAGAAGCTTGTCGAGGATGCGGGGCACATGGTCCATCACGACCAGCCGGAGCAGATCGCCGCGCTGATCGAAGCGTTCTGCGCGTGAACTGACTGCGGGTTCGGCGATCGGGCGAATCGGCAGATCGGCAAGGCGGCAAGGCGGCAAGGCGGCAAGGCGGCAAGGCGGCAAGGCGGCAAGGCGGCAAGAGGCAAGAGGCAAGAGGCAAGAGGCAAGAGGCAAGAGGCAAGAGGCAAGAGGCGACGAGCCGAAAACCGCCGCCCCAGCCGTTCCCCCACCACCGGGGCGGCTGCGGCGAATTTGCGCATTGCAGTAGAATGAACGCTTAGTCCCCGATGCCCCCATGAACGCCGATCTCCATTGCCATTCGAACGTCTCCGACGGTCAGCTCTCTCCCGCCGACGTCGCGCGCCGCGCACACGCGGGCGGCGTCATGCTGTGGGCGCTGACCGATCACGACGAGGTCAGCGGTCAGCGCGCCGCGCGCGAAGCCGCCGAGGCGCTCGGCATGCGCTATCTGCACGGCGTCGAGATTTCGGTGACGTGGGCGTCGCGCACCGTGCATATCGTCGGTCTGCACATCGATCCGGAGAACCGCGTGCTCGCCGACGGCCTCTACCGGACGCGCAACGGCCGCGCAGCGCGCGCGGTTGCGATCGGCGACGCGCTCGCCGCGCTCGGCATCGAAGGCGCTTACGAAGGCGCGCTCGAGTACGTGTCGAATCCCGACCTGATCTCGCGCACGCACTTCGCGCGCTTTCTCGTCGACAAGGGTTATGCGGTGTCGACGGCCGATGTGTTCGACCGCTACCTCGGCGACGGCAAGCCGGGCTACGTCGCGCACCGCTGGGCCAAGCTGTCCGACGCGGTCGCGTGGATCCGGCAGTCGGGCGGCGAGGCGGTCGTCGCGCATCCGGGCCGCTATGCGTACACGCCCGTCGAATTCGACGCGTTCTTCGGCGAATTCATCGATCTGGGCGGCGTCGCGATCGAGGTCGTGACGGGCAGTCACACGCCCGGCCAGTACCGCGAATACGCAGACGTCGCGCGGCGCTTCGGCTTCGAGGCGTCGCGCGGCTCCGATTTCCACGCGCCGGGCGAAGGGCGCACCGAACTCGGCAGCCTGCCGCCGCTGCCGTCCGATCTCAAACCCGTCTGGGAACGCTGGCTGTAGCGGCGTTTGCCGGCAGCGCGTCCGGCCGCAGGCCGGCGTGCGCGCCGATCCATACCCTCTTGTCCTCATGTCCCAATTCTTCAGGATTCATCCGGATAATCCGCAGCCGCGCCTCGTCAAGCAGGCGGCCGAAATCGTGCGTAGCGGCGGGGTGATCGCGCTGCCGACCGATTCGAGCTACGCGCTCGCGTGCCATCTCGACGACAAGGACGCGGTCGAGCGCGTGCGCCGCATCCGCGGGCTCGACGAGAAGCAGCACCTGTCGCTGCTCGTGCGCGATCTGTCCGAGCTCGCGACGTTCGCGATGGTCGACAATCGACAATATCGGCTCATCAAATCGGTGACGCCGGGCCCGTACGTGTTCATCCTGCAGGCGACGAAGGAGGTGCCGCGGCGGCTGTCGCACCCGTCGCGCAAGACGATCGGGCTGCGCGTGCCCGCGCACGCGATCACGCTCGCGTTGCTCGAGGCGCTCGGCCAGCCGCTCCTCGGCACGACGCTGATCCTGTCGCCCGACGACGAGCCGCTCAACGACCCGGAAGAAATCCGCGCGCGCCTTGAAAAGCAGGTCGATCTCGTGGTCGACGGCGGCGCGTGCCCGCGCGAGCCGTCGACCGTGATCGACCTGACGGGCGACGAGCCGCAGCTCGTGCGGGCGGGGCGCGGTCCGCTCGATCCGTTCGGTCTCGCCGCGTGAGCGGCGCGCGCTGTCCTGGCGCTTCGGAGCGGCCGCCGTTTCGGTCCGCATGCACGCGCGCCGTTCGCGCGTTTCCCGCTTGTTACAATAGCGCGCTATGAATGCTTCTTCCCTGATACAGACGATTGCCGTCTATGCGCTTCCCGTGGTCTTCGCGATCACGCTGCACGAGGCTGCCCACGGCTACGTCGCTCGCCTGCTCGGCGACAACACCGCGTACATGATGGGCCGCGTGTCGTTCAACCCGATGCGCCATATCGATCCGTTCGGCACGATCGTGATTCCGCTCGTGCTGTACTTCCTGACGAGCGGCGCGTTCCTGTTCGGCTATGCGAAGCCCGTGCCCGTCACGTTCCGCAATCTGCGCGATCCGCGCTGGGGTAGCCTGTGGGTCGCGCTCGCGGGGCCGGGCTGCAACTTCGTGCAGGCGCTCCTGTGGGGCTTCGTGAGCATCGGCCTCGCCGCGCTCGCGGTCGACGAGCCGTTCTTCACGCGGATGGCGGGCGCGGGCGTCGGCGTGAATCTCGTGCTCGCGGTGCTGAACCTCTTTCCGCTGCCGCCGCTCGACGGCGGGCGCGTTCTCGCGGCGTTGCTGCCGCCGAAGCAATCGATCGCGCTGTCGCGGCTCGAGCCGTACGGCTTCTTCATCGTGCTCGCGCTCGTCGCGACGGGGCTCTTGACGAAATTCTGGCTGCGGCCGCTGGTGGGCGCCGGCTACACCGTCGTGACGGCCATCCTGACTCCTTTCGCCTCGCTTTTCTAACGACAATCATGTTCCCAGACCGTATCTTTTCCGGCATGCGACCCACGGGATCGCTCCACCTCGGCCACTATCACGGCGTGCTGAAGAACTGGGTCAAGCTGCAGTCCGAGTACCCGTGCTTCTTTTGCGTCGTCGACTGGCACGCGCTGACGACGCACTACGAAACGCCCGAGGTGATCGAGAAGAACGTGTGGGACGTGCTGATCGACTGGCTCGCGTCGGGCATCGACCCGGCGCAGGCGACGCTCTTCATCCAGAGCAAGGTGCCCGAGCACGCCGAGCTCGCGTTGCTGCTCGGCATGAGCACGCCGCTCGGCTGGCTCGAGCGCGTGCCGACCTACAAGGAGCAGATCGAGAAGCTGAAGGACAAGGATCTGTCGACGTATGGCTTCCTCGGCTACCCGGTGCTGATGGCGGCCGACATCCTGCTGTACCGCGGCTCGCTCGTGCCGGTCGGCGAGGACCAGGTGCCGCACGTCGAGATGACGCGCGAGATCGCGCGCCGCTTCAACTACCTGTACGGCCGCGAGCCGGGCTTCGAGGACAAGGCGCTCGAAGCGGCGAAGAAGCTGGGCGGCAAGCGCGCGAAGCTCTATCGCGAGCTGCGCAGCGCGTATCAGCAGGAGGGCGACGACGAGGCGCTTGAACAGGCGCGCGCGATGCTGCAGGAGTCGCAGAGCCTGTCGATGAGCGACCGCGAGCGGCTGTTCGGGTATCTCGAAGGCGCGCGCAAGATCATCCTCGTCGAGCCGCAGGCGCTTCTGACCGCGGCGTCGCGGATGCCCGGCCTCGACGGCCAGAAGATGTCGAAGTCGTACGGCAACACGATCGGCCTGCGCGAGGACGCCGAGACGATCTCGAAGAAGGTCCGCACGATGCCGACCGATCCCGCGCGCGTGCGCCGCAGCGATCCGGGCGATCCGGACAAGTGCCCTGTCTGGCAGCTGCATCAGGTCTACACCGACGAGACGACCCACGAGTGGGTACAGCAGGGCTGCCGTTCGGCGGGCATCGGCTGTCTCGACTGCAAGCAGCCGGTGATCGAGGGCATCCTGCGCGAGCAGCAGCCGATGCTCGAGCGCGCGCAGAAATACATGGACGATCCGTCGCTGCTGCGCGCGATCGTCGCGGACGGTTGCGACAAGGCGCGCAAGTACGCGACCGAGACGATGCGCGATGTGCGCGAGGCAATGGGGCTGTCGTACAGTTGAAAACGCTGACGATTGCAGTCGACGGTCCGCCGCACGCGGGCTCGCACGGTGCGACGACCGAACCATCGGCGTGGGTGCGCAGGTGGTCGCATCTGGTGCCGGCGGGCGGCGCGGTGCTCGACGTCGCCGCGGGCCACGGCCGGCACGCGCGCTGGTTCGCCGAGGGCGGTCATCCGGTGTGCGCACTCGAGCGCGATCCGGCCGGGCTCGCGTCACTCCGCGCGCTGCCGGGCATCGCTGCGCAGGCGGCCGATCTCGAAGGCGCGCCGTGGCCGCTCGCCGACGACGCGCGCTTCGCCGCCGTCGTCGTGACGCATTATCTGCATCGTCCGCTGCTGCCGCGTCTCGTTGCCGCAGTCGCGCCGGGCGGCGTGCTGCTGTACGAAACGTTCGCGCAAGGCAACCAAACGGTCGGCAAGCCGTCCAATCCTGCGTTCCTGCTCGCGCCGGGCGAGTTGCTCGACGCGGTGCGCGGGCAGTTGCGCGTCGTCGCGTTCGAGGACGGATTCCTGGACGCGCCGCGCGGCGCATTCATCCAACGAATCTGCGCGGTGCGCGAGCGCGCCGCGCCGGAAGCAGGGGCGGGATTTCCGCGTTACGGACTGGCAGGCTAATCCGCTACAATCGACCTTTACCGATTTTTCATCGCGTTTGTTTCATGGCTAACGGCACTCAAGACGGCATTCAAATCCGCGGCAGCGTCCCCGCGATCGTCACCCCGATGCTCGAGGACGGCGGCCTCGATCTGGCGGCCTTCCGCAAGCTGATCGACTGGCACATCGAAGAGGGGACGGATGCCCTCGTCGTGGTCGGCACGAGCGGCGAATCGGCGACGCTTTCGGTCGACGAGCACGTCCTCATGATCGAAACCGCGGTCAAGCACGCGGCGAAGCGGATTCCGATCGTCGCCGGCGCGGGCGGCAACTCGACGGCCGAGGCAATCGAGCTGTCGAAGCACGCGAAGGCGGTGGGCGCCGACGCGACGTTGCAAGTGGTGCCGTATTACAACAAGCCGACGCAGGAAGGGATGTACCGCCACTTCAAGGCGATCGCCGAAGCGGTCGACCTGCCGGTGATCCTGTACAACGTGCCCGGCCGTACCGTCGCCGACATGTCGAACGAGACGATCCTGCGCCTCGCGCAGGTGCCGGGCATCGTCGGCGTGAAGGACGCGACGGGCAACATCGACCGTGCCGCGCAACTGATCAAGGCGGCGCCCGCGCACTTTTCGATTTACAGCGGCGACGATCCGACCGCGATCGCGCTGATGCTCCTGGGCGGCCACGGCAACATCTCGGTGACGGCGAACGTCGCGCCGCGCGCGATGAGCGAACTGTGCCGCGCGGCGCTCGCCGCCGACGCGAAGACGGCGCGTGAGATTCACATGAAGCTCCTGGCGCTGCACAAGAATCTGTTCATCGAAGCGAACCCGATTCCCGTGAAATGGGCGCTGCAACAGATGGGCAAGATCGCGGGCGGCATCCGCCTGCCGCTCACGCCCCTCGACGAGCGCTGCCACGAAGCCGTGCGCAGCGCGCTTCGCGAGGCCGGCCTCCTGTGAGGCCGGACGCGGCCGCCCATGCGGCCGCGCCGCATCCCGTTCGATCCGACACCGACCCGGCCGCTCCCGGCGTCGGGCGTGACACGCGTTCTAGCAAGACGAAGGACTTCATGAAACATTCCGCCTTTTCCTCTCGCGCGATCCAGATTTCGGTACTGGCGCTCGCGCTGGGCGCACTCGCCGGCTGCGACACGCTGAACGACTATCTCGCGCCCGACCGGGTCAACTACAAGTCGACCGGCTCGGCGCCGCCGCTGCAGGTGCCGCAGGATCTGACGGCCGTGCCGCTCAGCCCGTCGTTCATCGCGCCGCCGACGAACTCGGGCCTGGGCTCCGCGCCGACGCGCGCCGTCACCGCGGCGGGCAACACGACGGAAGGGCAGCCGACCGCGCAGGATCCGTTCGGGATGCACGTCGAGCGCGACGGCGACCGCCGCTGGCTCGTCGTCGACGGCCGCACGCCCGAACAGCTTTGGCCGCAGCTGAAGGAGTTCTGGCAGGACAACGGCTTCGCGCTGAAGACGGACGCGCCCTCGACCGGCATCATGTCGACCGACTGGGCGGAAAACCGCGCGAACATCCCCGATGACTGGTTTCGCCGCACGATCGGCCGCGTGATCGATTTCGCCTATTCGTCGGGCACCCGCGATCGCTTCCGCACGCTCGTCACGCGCACCTCGGGCGGCAATACCGACATCTCGATCACGCATAGCGCGATGGAAGAGAAGCTGACGGGCGCGCAGGGCGGCACGTCGTCGCGCTGGGAGGAGCGTCCCCGCAACCCGGTGCTCGAAGCGGT
Source organism: Burkholderia sp. ABCPW 14 (assembly GCF_001523835.1). Taxonomy (NCBI): domain Bacteria; kingdom Pseudomonadati; phylum Pseudomonadota; class Betaproteobacteria; order Burkholderiales; family Burkholderiaceae; genus Burkholderia; species Burkholderia sp. ABCPW 14. Next base: position 91,684 of record NZ_LOVS01000153.1, read on the forward strand.
GTTCCTCGCGAAGTTGATGGAGAAATTCGGTCTGACCGATGCGCAGGCGAAGCAATTGCTCGCCGATGCGCGCCCGGCGACGGCGCCCGCGACCGTCGTCGACACCAATGCCGGCGCGTCGACGCTCGATCTGGCCGAATCGTTCGATCGCGCGTGGCTGCGCGTCGGCATCGCGCTCGACCGGACGAACTTCACGGTCGACAACCGCGATCGCACGAAGGGCATCTACTACGTGCGCTATGCGAATTCGATGGAAGAGCTGAAGCGCGACGGCCTGTTCGGCAAGCTGTTCTACGGCGGTTCGACGGCCGCGAAGTCGGGCAAGGAGTTTCTCGTCAACGTGCGTCCGCAAGGCGACGGGAAGACGCAAGTGGCTGTCGTCGACGCGAACGGCCAGATCGACAGCTCGTCCGACGCGCAGCGGCTCATCTCGCTGCTGCACGCGCAGTTGAACTAAGCGCGTGCGATTCGCGAGCCTCGGAAGCGGCAGCGAAGGAAATGCGCTCGTCGTCGAAGCGTCGAATGGCGCGACGACGACGCGCGTCCTGCTCGATTGCGGTTTCTCGGCGAAAGAACTCGAACGCCGGCTCGCGCGCCTCGATTTGCGCGTCGACGAGCTCGACGCGATCCTCGTTACCCACGAACACGGCGATCACGTCGGTTGCGCGCTGACGCTCGCCCGCCGCGCATCGCTGCCGCTGTACATGAGCTGGGGCACCGCGCGCGCGGTTGGCGCGGACGACGCCGACGTCGACCTCCACGTCCTCTGGAGCGGCGACGAGGCGGCGCTCGGCGATCTGTGCGTGCTGCCCTACACGGTCCCGCACGACGCGCGCGAGCCGCTCCAGTTCGTCTTCAGCGACGGCGCGGCGCGCCTCGGCGTGCTGACCGACGTCGGCATGTCGACGCCGCATATCGGCGCCGTCCTGAGCGGCTGTGACGGCCTCGTGCTCGAAGCGAACCACGATGTCGCGATGCTCGCGGCAAGCCGCTACCCGGCGTCGCTGAAGGCGCGTATCGGCGGCCCCCGCGGCCATCTGAGCAACGATGCGGCGGCGGCCATCCTCGCCGAGCTCGATCGCAGCCGGCTGCACCATCTGGTGGCCGCGCATCTGAGTCAGCAGAACAATTCGCCGGCGCTCGCGCAAGCGGCGCTGTCGGCGGCATTGGGAGGAGGGGTGGGTGACGTGCTCGTCGCGTCGCAGGACGACGGCTTCGGCTGGCTCAGCCTGCGCTGACGTGACGTCGGCGGGCGCACACGTACCCGCTGCGGCGTATGGGGACCCTGAACAAGAGGCCGTGACGCCGTAGGAAAGGCGTGCTGAAGACGTAAAAAAAACCGGCCCGCGGGCCGGTTTTTTTTCAGCTGATGCTGACGCGACTTACTGGCTTGCGCCCGAAGCCGGAGCAGCCGTCGCTGCCGAAGCAGCCGACGCCACAGCAGCAGCAGCATCGCTCGCAGCGGCAGCAACGCCCGAAGCCGCTTCCGAAGCAGCAGCGGCAACGCCCGAAGCAGCCGAAGCAGCGGCGGCGGTAGCGTCGCTAGCAGCCGACGAAGCAGCTTGCTCGGAGCTCTTGTTGCACGCAGCCAGTGCAACGGCAGCCAACAGGGAAGCTACGAGGAGGGATTTCTTCATGATCACGTCCTTTTATGGTTAAAGGTAAGCAACAGCGCGAAACAATACCGGTAATGTGCTCCAACACCGACCTGGGCCGCTGGTGGAGATGCACTTCTAGAGCGTGAATCTTCCCTACGGCTTGGGCGGAAATTATATGCACTTTCCTATCGACCGTCGACAAATGCGGGGTCAATACGTTGTCTTTCCCATACAAAAACACGCATCTGCATGGGCATACGGCCGGGCAACTTTACTCCATGTTGCCCACCCGTATCCAGCCCGCACGATACCATTCGTGCAGCAAGGCTGTCATGGAGGGGGCCCGGGAGAGTGTTACAAACCGTTTCGCCTCCATCTGGCGCGTATCGGCCAGTTCCGGCAGCCATTTTGCCGCAGTTGCGAGCGGAAACGCGTCACCGTTGATGAAGTACGAGCGCGCGTTATACAACAACGCCGCTTTCCTGTCGAGTCGGATGCCGTGGCGCGCGGCCTGGGCCGCGAACGCGGCTTCGCCCAACTGCCGGGCAGGGGGCTCGAAAACGACGTTCGATTTTGGCTCGCTCAAGTAACAGCCAAGAAAATCGCCAATATCGCGCTCGTCCCATTTGATTCCGGCGAGCATCGCGGCGACACGCTCGACCATTGCCGAGGGCAGCATCGCCGGGGCGTCGACCGCGGGCTGCGCCGGATCGCGGTACGGCGCGTCGTCGCGCGCGCCCGTGTGCAAACCGCCGCGCTCGGCCAGGTAATAGAGGAACTGAGCGCGCAATTCGCCTGCGGACGGGGCTCTGAAGCCGATCGAGCACGTCATGCACTCGCCGAGCGCAACGCCGTCGTGCGCGACGTGCGGCGGCAGATATAGCATGTCGCCGGGTTCGAGCACCCATTCGTCGGTCGGCTCGAAATGCGCGAGGACCTTGAGCGGCAATCCTTCCTGCAGCGACAGATCCTGCTGCGCGCCGATCCGCCAGCGGCGCTTGCCGTGCACCTGAAGCAGGAACACGTCGTACGAGTCGAAATGCGGGCCGACGCCGCCGCCGTCCGTCGCGTACGAAATCATCAGGTCGTCGAGGCGCGCGTCCGGAATGAAGCGAAAACGCTCGAGCAGCGAGCGTGCACGTTCGTCATGCAGATCGAGCCCCTGCACGAGCAGCGTCCATTCGCGGCGCTTCACGGATGGCAGATGCTCCGGCTCGAACGGGCCGTGCTCCAGTTGCCATCTGTTACGAAAATGGGTGATGAGCCGCGACTCAATGTCATAGTCGCTCGCGAGCTCGAACAGCGCATCGCGCGACAGCGGCGGTGCGATGTCGGAAATGGCCTGGCGAATGAGAAGCGGCTTTTTCTGCCAATACCGGCGCATGAATTGCGCAGGCGTGAGGTTGCCGAGAAGCTGAGTCGGCGCCTCGGACAGCGGCGCGCGCGTGCGTTCGCGCACACGGCCGGACGGTTCGGGTGATGGCCGTTTGGGCATCGTATAATGACTGTTGTACTTGGGAGAATTGGATGAAAATCGCAAAAAACACTGTCGTATCGGTCGCTTACAAGCTGTCGGATGCGCAAGGCAATCTGATCGAGGAGAGCGATGAGCCGATGGTCTATCTGCACGGCGGCTATGATGGCACGTTCCCCAAGATCGAGGAACAACTCGACGGCCAGGAACCCGGCTATCAAGCGCAAATCCAGTTGGAGCCGCAGGATGCGTTCGGCGATTACGATCCTGAACTCGTGAAGATCGAGCCGCGCGACCGTTTCCCCGAGCCGCTCGAAGTCGGTATGCAGTTCGAAGGCACGCCGGAAGACGGTGACGAGGAAATCGATTCGCTGGTCTACACCGTGACCGATGTCGCGGAAGACAAGGTCGTCCTCGACGGCAATCACCCGCTCGCCGGGATGGCGCTGCGCTTCTCGTTGACCGTCAAGGACGTGCGCGAAGCGACGGAAGACGAGATCGAGCATGAGCACGCGCACGGCGCGGAGGGGCTCGAAATCGTCGACGAGGACGATGACGACGAAAACGACAACGACGGTAACGGTTCAGTGCGCACCCTGCATTGAGCCGGGCGGGGCGACGCTCGGCGACTGGCCGGGTGTCGCGCCTGACGCACGGTGATCGTAGTGGGCGTCGTGCACGCCATGCCATTCGTCATAGCCATAACCGGGCGGCTCCACGCCGCTCGCACTCGAATCCGGTAATGTCGGCGGCGCCGGGATTTCCGGCATCTCGGGCAGCGGCGTGTCGTCATGCGGCACGACGGGTAGTGCGGGCGGTTGAGGCAGATGCTTCGGCACGGTCTGCACGCTCACGTTGAACATCGGCTGTTTCGCCGGATCGACTCCGATCCGCACCCATTGACTCAGACGCGCGCGCGGCGCGATCGCGATGCGCGTCAGATTGCCGACAAGATCCCCTTTGTCGTCGCGCAGCGGACGGTCGATCCTGAAGCCGTTCGCGAGCGGCTCGCCGCTCGGGTGCACGACGACGATCGAGCCGCGAAAGACCGCCGCGGCTTTCGCCAATGCACGTTTGAATTCACGAAAGCCGTCGCGTACGCGAGGGCGGTTGAAGCGCAGCCATCCGAAGCGCTCCGAACGTTGGTAGCGTTCGAACTGCGGATCGCCTTCGAGAAAGATCACGAGCGCGCGCGCACTGCGGCGCTTCGCGTACTCGGCCGCATGATCGATCCAGAACGCGTTCGCGATGACGCGATCTTCGAACTCGCCGTTGCGGCCGCCCGCCGTCAGATAGCGATTGTTCGGGTTCGGCGCGTTCAGGCCGATGAACACCGTGTCGTCGCGGACCCAGCGGACGTTCTCCCGATACGGATGAAAGCGCGCCACTTCGCTTTCGCGCGACAGCGGCAACGGATTCGCGCCGGGCGATGCGGGCTCGGAGAAGATGTTCTGACGCAGGAAGTCGAGCCGCTCGACAGGGTCGTACGCGCCGGCGTCGCGCGTGCCGCATGCGGCCCAGTCGAACTGGCCGGGCAGCAGCACGAGCGGGACTCGGGACGTCGTGAGCAGCAGGTTGCGCTGCTCGTACAGCCGATCGCGGCAGGCTTCCTTCGGTCCCTTCAGATTGCCTTCGTAGACGATGAACGACACCGAGCGGTCGCGCGCGACCGCATCGAGCAGGCGCCGAGCATGCGGCTCGTCGTCTGCTGACGCGATTACGCCGGACAGCACCGCGAACGTGTACGGCTCGCCGCCAGCCGGCGACGCGGGCGCGGCCGCCTGTGCGCCGCCGGCAAGTGCGCAGGCGAGCGTGAGCGCGGCGAGATGCGAGCGAAGCGCCGCGCGTCGCGCGGTGTCGTCAGTGTTGCGCATCCGTCGCGCCTGAGCGAGCGAGCGCATGCAGTTCGTAGAGCAGCTCGAGTGCGTCGCGCGGCTTCAAGTCGTCCGGATCGAGCTCGAGCAGGCGCTCGAGCGCCGGGTGCGGCGTGGCCGCCGGCGGCTCGTCGTATTCGGGTTCGTCGACGGACGGTTGTGCGGCGAAGAGGTCGAGCTGCGGCGTCGCTTGCGCGGCGGACTGCTGCTCGAGGTGCGCGAGATGCTTGCGAGCGGCGCGAATCACCGGTGCCGGAACGCCCGCGAGCTGAGCGACCTGTAGCCCGTAGCTCTGGTTCGCCGGACCTTCTTCGACCGCATGCAGGAACACGATGCCATGGCCGTGCTCGACCGCCGACAGATGCACGTTTGCCGCTTGCGGAAATTCGGCCGGCAACTGCGTGAGCTCGAAGTAGTGCGTCGCGAACAACGTGTAGCAGCGGTTATGCGACAGCAGATGGCGCGCGATCGCCCACGCGAGCGCCAGGCCGTCGAACGTCGACGTGCCGCGGCCGATTTCGTCCATCAGCACGAGGCTTTGCGGTGTCGCGTCGTTCAGGATTGCCGCGGCCTCCGTCATTTCGACCATGAACGTCGAACGGCCGCCCGCGAGATCGTCCGCCGCGCCGATTCGCGTGAAGATGCGGTCGATCGGACCGAAGCGGGCCGCTTTCGCCGGTACGTAGCTGCCGACGTACGCCATCAGCGCGATGAGCGCCGTCTGTCGCATGAACGTCGATTTACCACCCATGTTCGGGCCGGTGATGAGAAGCAGCTTGCGATCCGTATTCAGCGTGCAATCGTTCGCGATGAACTGCTCGACCTGCGCTTCGACGACAGGATGGCGGCCCTGATCGATCTCGATGCCGATCTCGTCGGTGAATTCCGGTGCGACCCAATCGAGCGTGCGGGCCCGTTCGGCGAACGCCGAGAGCAAATCGAGTTCCGCGAGGCCGCTTGCGACGCGCTGGCAGCCTTCGATATGCGGCAACAGCGCTTGCAGCACGCCGTCATAAAGCGCGCGTTCGCGAGCGAGCGCGCGCTCCTGTGCGGACAGCGCCTTGTCCTCGAACGTCTTCAGCTCGGGCGTGATGTAGCGCTCCGCGTTCTTGAGGGTCTGGCGACGGCGATAGTCGTCGGGCACCTTGTCGGTTTGGCCGCGTGTGACTTCGATATAGAAGCCATGCACCTTGTTGTACTCGACGCGCAGGTTCGAGATGCCTGTGCGTGCGCGCTCGCGTGTTTCGAGGTCGATCAGGAACTGGCCGCAGTTCTCGGAGATGTCGCGCAGTTCATCGAGTTCCGCGTCGTAGCCGCGAGCAATCACGCCGCCGTCGCGAACCATCGCAGCCGGCTCGACCGCGATCGCGCGCGCAAGCAGGTCGAGACAGCCGGCGGGCGGCTCGAGCGCGGCTTCGAGGCGGCCGAGCGCCGGCGCGTTCGGGGCGATTTCGGCGACGCGCTCGCGCAATGCGGGAAGGGCCGCGAACGTGTCGCGCAGGCTCGACAGATCACGCGGCCGCGCGGACAGGAGCGCGAGACGGCCGGTGATCCGCTCGACGTCGGCGATCTGCCGCAGCGCCGAGCGCAGGCTGTCGAGGCTCGCGTTCGCGGGCGCGTCGAGCAGTGCGCCGATCGCCTGGTGACGCCCTTGCGCCGCGACCGACCCGCGCGGCGGATGATGCAGCCAATGGCGCAACAGGCGGCTGCCCATCGCGGTGCAGCAGGTGTCGAGCAGCGAATAGAGCGTCGGCGATTCGGTGCCGCGCAGCGTTTCGGTGAGTTCGAGATTGCGCCGCGTCGACGGATCGAGCCCGATGTATTCGGATTCGTTTTCCACTTTGAGGCTGCGCACGTGGCGCAACTGCTGGCCTTGCGTGGCCGCCGCGTAGATCAGCAGCGCGCCTGCCGCGCCGCAAGCGCTCGTGAGCGCTTGCGCGCCGAAACCGTCGAGGCTCGCGACTTCGAGCTGGTCGCACAGGCGCTGCGTGCCCGACGCGATGTCGAAGTGCCACGCGGGCACGCGCGTGTTCGCGCCCAAGCCGGCGGGCACTGATTCGATTGCGCCGTCCGCTGCGAGGATCTCGGCGGGCCGGATGCGCTCGAGCGCCGCGCCGAGCTGGTCCGGCGCGATCTCGGCGAGCCGCAGTGCGCCGCTCGCGAGATTGAGCCAGGCGAGGCCGATGTTCGATGCGACGCCGCGCTTGTTGTGCCCGGGGCAGAGCGCGAGCAGGAACACGTCGCTCTTGTCGGACAGCAGCGCGGCATCCGTCAGCGTGCCCGGCGTGACGACGCGCACGACCTTGCGCTCGACGGGGCCCTTCGACGTCGCCGGATCGCCGATCTGTTCGCAGATCGCCGCGGATTCGCCGAATTTCACGAGCTTCGCGAGGTATTGCTCGATCGCGTGATGCGGCACGCCCGCCATCTTGATCGGGGTGCCAGCGGACGCGCCGCGTTGCGTGAGCGTCAGGTCGAGCAGGCGCGCGGCTTTTTCAGCGTCTTCGAAGAAGAGCTCGTAGAAGTCACCCATCCGGTAGAACACGAGCGTGTCGGGGTGTTCGGCCTTGATGCGAAGGTACTGCTGCATCATCGGCGTGTGGTTGCTGAACGCCCCTTCTGTAAGCTGCTGTTTTGAATCCGTAATTTCTTGCACGTCCTTATCCATCAAGGCTTTCCGTCCATTTCGGGGTGTTCGCTGTCGAATATCCCTGCCTATCGACATCTTGCTAAATTTCCATTGTCAGCGTAGCTTTTCGGCTCTTCCAGAACCTACGCCTACGCCGCTGATGTTATGCGCGTGGCGGAAACCTACGCTGAGGTCTGAATGCGGTTTGACGCCCGATCGGCAAAGCAACTTTTGCCCGGTGCACACCTGAAAATCGATGGCTGTCCGGGGCTCAGGCTCGAGGCGACGGCATCGCGTCGCAGTTGGATTTACCGTTACAAGTCGCTCGTCGATGGGCGTATGCGACAAATCAAAATCGGCGAGTGGCCAGCGCTTTCCATCGCGGCGGCCGCCGTTGAGTGGGAGCGTCTGAAACAAGAGCGCAACTCAGGCAACGACCCGGCGCTCGCCAAGCGGCAAGCAAACGATTCTGTCGGCGTTATGGTACAGCAAGGGGATTCGCCGACAGTGCGCGATATCTGTATGGCCTACCTGAAGGGGCACGTCGAGCGCAATCGACAGCCGAAGGGGGCGGCCGAAGTGGCCCGGATGTTCCGGACGATGTTGGGAGATATTGCAGCGCTGCCGGCCGCCGAGCTGACGCGCGAGCGGGCGTTCAGCAAGATCGACTCGTATCGGCAAATTCCGGTGCAGGCGTCGAAGCTTCGACTCGAACTCGGGGCCGCTTGGGACTACGCTCTGGATGCTGGCCGGCTGCCCGAGTCTGCGTCGAACTGGTGGCGACAAATCATGCGCGGTCGACTACGCAGCAACGGCAGACGGATCCAAGGGCAGCCGGTCGGTACCGCAAAGCGGTTCCTGAGCGACGTCGAGGCGGGTGCATTGATCAACTGGTTGCCGAATTTCAGTCGCAATGTCGAGGATGCGTTGACGCTGTACCTTTGGACCGGGACGCGCGGTGCCGAGATCGGCGCAATGGAAGGGGCAGAGATTACCGACGAACGGGACGGCCTGTGGTGGACGATTCCCAAGGCCAAGACCAAGAACGCCCGGCACGAGCAGGCGACGGATCTTCGGGTGCCGTTAATCGGACGTGCGGATGCTGTTGTGCGCCGACGCCTCGAACGTTACGGCAAGGGGAGGGTGTTCCCGGCTGAGCGAGGCGGGCACATGCAGCAGAAGGTGTTCGGTCAGGCCGTTCATTTCCATATGCCCTATAGCGAGACGCGGCCGGAACAAGCCCGGCCGCGTCTTCCGGTCACGCATTGGGCCCCTCACGATCTGCGTCGAACGGCTCGCACGATGTTGGCTGCGCTCGGCTGTCCGTACGAGATCGGCGAGGCCATCCTTGGGCACATGTTGCCGGGTGTCGGCGGTATCTATAACCGGCACTCGTATGACGCCGAGCGCCGGCTCTGGTTGACGAAGCTCGATGAGAAGCTGGAGGCTGTTACCCGGTCGCATCAATTGTCGCTTTCCGCCGGCCGGTCCCGCAGTTAGGCGGCGGCAGGAACTCGGACGGCGTTCGAGCTTCTGCCCACTCTTCGACTTCCCGCGTGAGCCAACCGACGCGTCGCCCGGAAAGGGCGCGCGGCTTCGGGAACTCCTCTTGCCGGACGAGTTTGTGGATGACCGCGGGCGACAGGGAGACCGCCGCTGATATCGATGCGATGTCGAGATATATGGGCTTCATCGCGACAGTCATGCGTGGTCGCCTCCCCGCGAAAGCAGTGATTCAAGTGCGGCCACATGCTGTTCGCCGGCCGGATGACCGGCACATGCGCCAAGCGCGAACTCGATCGCCGCGTGCTGTTCTTGCGTCATCGTAGCCGGGATCGAGCGAACGGGACTCGCGTTGTCAATTTCCCGTAGCAGCGCGGATCGATACTGCTGCATCGTCTGAAACGAGATCGCGTATTCGTCGGCGGCAATGAGCCTTTTGAGCTTCGTGAGCGCTTCGGGCGAGGTGCCATCGATTAGCCTGTTGGGTCCGAGCCGCTTCAAAGTTTCCCGAAGCTCCGCCGCCCGCGCTGCTCGTGCACGTATGTCCCGCGATCCTTCAGCCAGCGTGACATAGATTTCGTCATGGTTTTGCCGGTGCGTGTCGATCGTGATGCGATAGAGCAGATCGCCTTCCTGCAACCAGTTCGGTGCGGTGTTCTGTTTGTCGTTCATGGTCGTCCTCAATTCTGATTGTGTGGTATCGCCCGGCCGAGCTGCATCAAACCCGTTTCGAGCGTGACGCCGGCGGCCGCCGCCCAAGTGCGAGCGTCCTGCGCCGCTTTGTGCCGCGCGTAGCCGCCGATGTCGTCGGCCATCAGGTCGAGCAGCACGATGTCGGCCGAGTGAGAGACGTCGCTCACAAGGGCGCGGATCTCGATGCAAAGCGCGTCGAGGCGTGCGTGCATGCCCCTGCGGGTATCCGCAGGGGTTTCGTTTCTCTGGATCGCTTTTCGCCGCGCACGCGGCGTTTCGTCCTTCTGGATTGCCTTTGCGGGCGCAAGCCCGCGTACACGGTTCGAAACCGCATTGCCGTCGACGCTCGCCAGTGCGATAGCCGGGCGCTTGTCCGCGCGTTCCCGCTTTCGCGGCAGCGGACGTGGGGTAGAAAGGGCCGGGCGCAGGGTCATTGAGCGGTCTCCTGCGCCATTCCTGGCGTCCAGTCCGGATCCGGCATCGTGAACAGCTTGTCGAGCCACCGCCGAACGCCTGCCATTTCCTTCGCTTTCGAGGCGCTGCTGTTTTCGAGGATGAGCGTGAGCGCCTGAACCGCAGCTCGGATCGCTTCGACGCGCGTCCTGTACCGGCCGGGCGATTCGCCGTCGATGCGTTTGCATGGCGACGATCCGCCCGCGCTGTTAAACGTGTACGAGTATCCGAATTCCCAATCGCCCTCGGCGATCTGTGCGAGCCGAATCTCGACAGCCGTGCGTCCGGTGCTCTTTGAGATGGGAGCGGACAAGATTTCCGACGGCTCATACACGCCATGCTCGTTTGCCTTGGCAATCGGATACTTCGGGCGACGTGCCGGCACGGCATCGAGCAGGTCTTCGAGGCCCGTCAGCGCGCGATGCACGCCTTCGATCGTGCCCGGCGACAACTTGCCGAAGCCGGGATCGTGCAACACGCTTTGCAGCGCTTGAAAAAGTTGCTTTGCGTGCTGTTCGCCAATCTTCCGTTGAGGCTCGGCGGCGGCGGTGGTCGCCGCGACGCTCTTGGGCGACGTCGCGTGAAGATGCTTTTTCGTGACCTTCGTCTTGCCTGCGTCTTTCGCTTTCGACATGCCCGTGGCAATCCGCTCCAGCGCCCTTTCCGCACCGTGCTGCCGTATCTGCTCGATAGCAAGCGTGCCCGAGATCGAGCCGTCGCGTACGAACTGGTGAATCTCTACAGGTGCATTTTCAAGCAGGCCGACGTCGCGAATGGTTTGATCCGTAACGTTCAGGCGCTTGCAGATCGTTTTCGTGTCGACGCCATGTACGTCGCGCAGTTCCGCGACGAGCGTCGCAAGTTCGAGCGGAGACGCGCGCTTGCTTTCATTGCTGAGGTATCCGTCGATCACCATCTCGGCGCGTTCAACCGTCTTTGCATCGCGCACGACGACCGGGATCTTGCCGAGCGTTTTTCCCGCGCGGATCGCGTTGCCTGCGGAGAGGTAGCGGTGTTGTCCCTTGTAGACGTAGATGAGATCCTTCCCGTCGACCTTCCGGATGTAGCAGTGGAGGGGCTGACTCTTGTCGTAGCCGTTCGCGATCATCAGGGCGGTGAGGTGCGACACCCACTGGTGATCGACGGGACGCACGTTGTCGCGCGGATCGTAGTGAAGTTGTTCGTACGGCACCATCCAGAGGTCTGCCGACGTCGCGCCCGCCGCCGCAGCGGCGGCCTTCGTGTTGCCGGTGACGATCGGCTCGACGAGCGTGAGCGATTGGGTACGGGTATCCATTACTCGGCCTCGTGCGGTTGGAGACTTTGGGCGAGTTCCACGGTGCAGTCGAGCAGCAGGCGAGACTGCGTTTTCGGACGTCGAAGAAGGAGCTTCGCGCGATGCGGAGTGGCGTCGATGCGCTCGACGATCCAGCCGAGCGCGAGAAATGCGCGGACGGCACGATCGGCGGTTTCGCTGAAAATCCCGGTGCCGATGCGGAGTGCCCATTTCGCACGCACGTTGAGGCCGTATTCGTGGGGGCTACGGCAATCTTCGAGACGCATCGAATACTCGTCGAGGGCAATGTATATCCCGCCTTCAGCGACCAACGTGAGGTCGCACTCGATGGCGCGAATATGCTTCTCCGCCTTCTTGAGTTGAGCGAGGCGACGTGCGTGAACGGCATTCGCGTGAGCGACGATCTCGTTGTACGACGTCGGGTGCTTGTAGGTGGCATGGCGCTTCATGCAGCCCCCCGACGATGGGTCAGTTGTTCGAGTCGAGCGATTTCAAGATCGACGCTTTGGCGGAACAAACGGAGATAGCGAAGCCTGCGTGTCGCGGATTCGTGCAACGCGTCTGCAGTGACTTCGAGCGGGTACAGATGAGGGAACGACACTGCGACGTGCCGGCCGTCGTCCCGCGTGATGAGCGAATGAAACTCTGGGCGGGTGAGCATCGAGCCGGCCGACGCTGCCGCCCGGTCGCCAGCGTGGCGCAGTGCGGTCGAGTCGACAGCATCGGTGGCAAACGTCCCGTCTGCTTGTTTGCACGGAATCCGGAGGGGCGGAGCCGCATCCGAGCCCGCGAGCCAGTACACGAACCGAAGATCGTGGGGGCGCGGCTGACGGCGGAGAAGGCCGCCGCGCGCCAGCTTGTCAATGTGCTGAGCGGCGGCAGTCGGCATGTCGGCGAAAAACGTCTTGCAGACTTCATCCGCCGTCATCGCGCGCTTGGATTGGCGAAATGCGTCGAGGATCCGCATTGCAAGTTCGGCGCGTTGTCCGGCGGTCAGGTCGACTGGCGGATTAAATCGCGGTGCGTCGTGGTTCGGGGGCGTGTGCATTAGGCCGCCTCCCGGATCGTGAGCGCTCGCGACTTCTTCGTCTTCTCTTTTGCGTCGCGCGCGGCATCGTTGGCAGGACGCATCGCGGCGCGTAGACGGTTGATCGCTGCCGCGCAGTCGGATTCGTCCGGGATCGAAATCTGCCGCGCCGCGATCCGGTTGCCGTACATGATCAGGTATTCGGTGTAGACGCCGTCTACGAGCGGGCGGCGCATGACGATGTGTTTGCCGACAAGAATCGGCGTCGACGGCAACTGCTGGTTGCGCTCGTAGCGCACGACGGTGCGCAAGGGAAGGGTGTCGCGGCGCGGAACGCCCGCGTGTTGCAGTGCGTTGATGCGAGGCATGGTGTGGTCTCCAGTGCGCCGAGCGGACTGTTCTGCGCTCGGCGTCGACGATGTCAGACAGTGGCGCGGTAGGTCGCGGGCTTGTCGGCGACGGGGCTGTTATCCAGCACGTTCGCGACGATGATCAGTGCGGCGGCGGCAAGGACGCACTTGAACAGCAGAGACTTTTCCAAGTTGCTTTGGCGGGCGGGCGCAGAAGGCACAACGCGGGGCGCTTGCTCGTCACGGAGCCAGTTCCGGCGGGCCTCTGCGTGAAGATCGGTCGGTTTCATTGATGATTCTCCGGTTGAGCGTCGGGTGACGCATTGACCGGAGAATAGCCATTAATGGAAATTTCGGCAAGCCATAAATGGTTATTTTAAGATGAACAAGCGTTCCGCAGCGCCCTTTGTGGTTGTTGCTTGTTGGCTTTGTGCGCGTGTGTGGCGTGCAAATAGGGCGGCAGAGACTTGTGCTGCGATGGATAGCGCTGCGTCAATCCAGTCGACCTGATTGAGGTACGTTGCGCTCATGAACGCCAGTGTGGCGAGGATGAAAAGGCTGCAATCGCCGCGTTGCCGCTTGCCTTTTTCGTGTGTGCGCTGCTGATGTTGCTCTATGAGTGCTGCGAGCGAGCGTAGCTCGTCGGCGATCGATGCGGCCATTTCAGGTTCGATGCCGGTGGCAGAGATCGATACCTTGCCGTGTATGTCGATGAATACAGCCGCAGCGGCAACGGCTGGGGTCTGCGGGTTAAGTAGGGTATCGGTTATGTGCTGCCGCGCTGCAACGGTTCGCGCGATCGCCGCTCGGATGGCGGCTTGGTCGATTTGATTTGGGTTGCCTCGGAAATCACTGAGACGAAGAACGTCGGCCTCGACGCGGTTGATTGCTCTCTTGTTTTGGTTCATTGGGTAGATTCAGCGTGTCATCATTCAATTCACGCTGAATGGCATTCAAGAGCCGTTCCTTCAGGCCCGCCGGAGGTTCCCTGCTTGAGCTGAGGGAGAGGGTTTCGGCGTTGGCCGACGCTTGGTGGCGCTTGATTACGAAGTCGATGAAGGTTCTGATCTGTTCTTTCTCGGCTTCGGGTAGGGCTGAAAACCCGGCCTGATCGTACATGAGCTGCGCATTTTGCGTATCGCCGTCGTCTGATAGTAGTGATGCGGTGGAGACGCGGAACGCCTCGGCGAGAGATTGCACCTGGGCGAGCTGTGCGTACACCTCGGCGCGCAGGATGCGACCTACGGTGCTTTGGGCGATCTTTGCGCGCGCAGCAACCTTGACCTGTGTGTCAAGGCTCGGATCCAGCGCCATGAGGCTCTGAAGGCGCTGCGCCAGCACTTGCCGAATGTCGATTTTCTTCATGATGCACAGCGTGCCACTTGCGGCTATCCATTTGCGGCAATTTCGGGGTTGTGTTTGATTGCGGAAATAGCCATTAATGGTTATTATGTCGAGGCTCATAGCTCCGGGATTCCGCGATGACCTATCACCGCCGTCCGCTGTTGGCAGTGACGCTTGAATGTCTAGATCGAGAGAAGGGCGGCATGCGAGCGATCTCAGAGGCGACGGGCGTGCCGTACTCCACTTTGTCAAAGATCAGTTCGCGTGCTGTAACAGATCCGCGTGTTTCGACGGTTCAGGCCTTGTATGACTACTTCGCCGAGCGTGAAGCGGTCGACGTCCGGTGAGGTACGGACATGGACCATAGCCGCATCTTACGCGTGAGCCTTTACCCACGACAGGATGAACGGCGCATCTTTTCAAATACCCGATATGACCTGCCGATACGACATTACTGAATGGCTCGACGTGCTCTACACGTCCGTACGCAACACGCAGGGTGGTGTGGCGGATGCCGCAAATCACCTGACCGTCCGTCGCGGTAAAAACATCTCTGCCGAATCGCTTCGACTGCGTCTGCGCGGCGTCGGCGACAGTCGGCTCTCGATGGAGATGTTCGAGCTGCTCATCGAGTGGATGCAAGAGAAAAGCGAGGCCCAGGCGCACGCGCTCGATGCGCTGCATGCGCTCAACGCTCGATTCGGACTGGTGGCCGAGCGCGTCGACGATCACCCCGTCGACGAAGGGCACGATCCCGGCACGATGCGTCTCGTGACGACGACGCTTCACTTGCAAGCGCATGTGGGGAAGGTCGCCGACGACGTGACGCGTGCACTCGAAGATCAGCGAATCGACGATCGCGAAGCCGAGCAGATCATCGCGACCGGCCGCAAGGGGCAGCGTCTGTTCCAGCGCCTGATCCATGCCGCCCGCAACCTTGCCGCCCGGCGTCGTCGCTGACATGCAGCGATTCATGCCCGACATGGGGTGCTGCCGTATCGCGCGCGAGCAGGTGCAGCTGTGTTGCGACCGCTCTGAGCAGATCGCATGCGCCGTTGCTGCGCTCACGTACCGATTCGAAACCGCCCCGGAGCAGGCCGGACGGCTGTTCATCTCCCTGATCTCCACCTTCTCCGATCGTGTCGCGCTGTTTATCGAACGCGCGGCGTTGCCCTGCGCGGCATTGCCGACCAAGGCTGAGCGCCACGCCTTCCGCAATCAGATCGCGGGCTGTCTCAGTTCGGCGGATCTTGCGATCTTCGACGAGTTGATGTCGGCCGAGTGGCGACGCCTGCGCGGCAAATAACATGAATTCGAGGATGTGACGATGAAATCACCGTTTGATATGTATATACCGACTTGGTCCGACCCGACGTGGCGCGACTGCGTACGTGTCGCCCGTCGAGTAATACGCCTTGCATTCTGGACAGTGCAAATAGACATGACCTTGCTTTCCAACCGTCTGGAGCGCGCTTTTCTGATGTCGATTGTCAGCGCAGGGCTGGCAAATGTAGTGGGGAATATCACTGGTCTCGCTATTTGGATCTTCAGAGAGTTTGTAAACGATCCCGGCGTCGGGAAATTTGTGCAGACGGTAGCGTGCAAGATCTCTCGTTCGTGTCTCAAATTCGCAAACCTTCTTATGAAGTGCATCGTTCTCGTTCATGAGCGATCTCACTTTCTCCTCAAGTTGAAGTGCAGCCTGCCGCGTGACCTCAGCATCTCTGAGCCAGACCTGTATTTGCGATACCACGGCTCGATCATCGCGCGCCTTTACGGCTTTCTCACGCAGGTTGAGTGCCGAATCAAGCGTCGAAATTACAGTCGAAATTATCGATAACGGTTCCATGAGTGCTTCGTTGGTGAGGGTTGGAAGGAAGTTGGCACTGGAGACACGAAGTGAATATAAACAGCACGAGCAGCGGCGTGCGTCGCCGAGCATCCCACTACCGGCGCTCGCCGTCCGGGCAACAGACCTACATCGCCGGCCGGGCGCGTTGGCGGAACTACTCGCATCAGTTGGCGCACGATCGTCGCATGACCGAGCTGGTCGGCATGAACGTCTCGGGCGCGCGGTGATGGAGGGGAAGCAGCGATGGAAAAGGATCGCAACGCATACAGGAGGGTTTATGCAAAAGGGTATTTCGACGGGCTCAAAGCGGCGGGGGCAGGCATGAACCCCGGCCGTCAGCAATCCATTCTGCGTGGCATGCCGTCCGTCGCGCAGAAGGTCTTCGAGTTCGTGCCGATTCAAGAATCGTGGACGACCAAGCAGATCGTGACACAGGTGAAAGCCACGACCAAGGCGCAAATCGATTCGCGAACGGCGGACAACTGCCTCGCACGGCTGAGGGATGCCGGGCTCGTCCGCGAGGTGACGCGCGGCGAATTTCGACGCGTCCGGCTCGCGACGTGTGGCGTCACGGCTGATATGGGCGACGAGGCGGAGCCGGAAAGTCGAGCGCCCGCGAGTGAAGCGCCGGGCAAGCGCGATAGCAGCGCGTCGCCGATCGATCTGCTGTCGGGCATCGCAAACCGCCTGACCGCGACCGTGGAATCGATACGTGAGATCGCCGTCGAGATCGAAACCGCCGCGCTCGTGATCGAGGAACAGCAGTCGGCGAACGGGCGCGAGGCTGACAAGCTTCGCCAGTTGCAAGCGCTGCTCAAGACGCTGTAGCGACGCGAGCCAAGTTGCTTTGCGTGCGCTGCATCGCATCTCCTTTCCCCATTCGTTTCCCCTCGCCGTGCGTTCGGATTCGCGCGCGTGTTGATGGCGGCGTAAAACCGCGCTTAAACGGCGGCGCAATGCTGAGTAATTTTCTCAAGTACGCAGGGGCCCTCGGGCCCCTTTGACGTGTTGCGACGGCGGTACCGTTCAGAACGGCGGGTCGG
>NZ_LOVS01000154.1:0-27693 GCF_001523835.1 Burkholderia sp. ABCPW 14
GCTTACCCTCGCTGTTCTCCTGCTCGAGCACGCATTGGGCCGTGTGGATTTCCCACGGGTTGCCGGTGCGCTTCGAGATACCGCTACGGGCGATTACTTGGAGAATGGTCAACTTTTGCTTGCTCATGAAAACTCCTTATTAGGACTGCTATACGTAACGAGTGGAGCCGTTCCGGCTCGGGCTACATGCGCGACGTACGCGCGGATTTAAAAAGGTGGACGCTATGTCAGCCGTCCACAAAGCGCCGCGCTATCCGAGGGTGAAAAAGTGCGCGACGCACGGGGAACTGCAACTCTCTGAACCGATGGGCACGAGGCCCCCAAAAAAACAGCGCATTCAACATTTCTATCGGCGTTTCATCATCCGGTGACGAGACTATTTCTCTCTGTGCAACCCCCCTTCATTCGCCGCTGAACAGGAGGCATCGCTCAGTTATGGTGGCTACCTCATCAACTATTCAAAGCTTCGAAATGACGCACGCAACAATCGCCCGAATCGTCGTTGGCAGCGCTGGACTGGACATCGTGGAAAGCCGGAACGACATCGCGCAAGCTTGGAGCTTCCTTGATTCGCAAATGCGGCAGCATGAAAGCGATGTCGCAATAGCAATCGTCCGCGACGACGGCGAAGTGTTCGGTGCTCTTTGGGATCTCGGCGACTTCCATTGCTTTGCAGGAACCAAGGACCTCCTTCGCACACACCTTCGAAGCCACCGCTTCTATAGCGACTATTAATACAACTGGACTCCCGCGGACAAGAGAGGCGCGAAGGTAGTGGAATCGCGCATCCGCATGACATTAATGCTCCCGTCCACCAGATCGCGCCAAAAGGCTCGAGCCTCGAGATAGTTGATACGGCCGGCGACTGCAACATGCAGGTTCAACTGGCCGCTTTGTTGACGCCTC
This sequence comes from Burkholderia sp. ABCPW 14, assembly GCF_001523835.1. Taxonomy (NCBI): domain Bacteria; kingdom Pseudomonadati; phylum Pseudomonadota; class Betaproteobacteria; order Burkholderiales; family Burkholderiaceae; genus Burkholderia; species Burkholderia sp. ABCPW 14. The sequence goes on from NZ_LOVS01000154.1 coordinate 907, forward strand.
AGCCATGCCGCCGACGCGAGGCCCTGCCGCTCCAACTCGCAGCGAAACGCGAAACAGTCACACTCAGCGCGCGTCTTGTCCGTCACTCGTTGGCGATATGCCAGCGTTACCAATCGGTCGAATTTCAGGTCCGTCATCTTCTACCCCGCTACTAGTGGTTGATTGATATAGCCCCGCGCTTAATAAGCGATCGGTGTGGTAAAAAATCGCCGCATACGATTACAACAACACCGGGCCAAAATGAACTCCGAACAACTCGCTTACGACCTGCTCAACAACATCACGCGGGCTTGGGCTTAATGGGGCCGGATTCTTCCTTTCCCCATAGCCTGCTAGACTTCCGATAACGCCACGGAAATGGCGCTTTCTCCACAATCAAATGATATGGAGAAAACGCCACATGCGTCAAGGGAAAAGTATGGATATCGCTGAACTGCTGGATGCAGCAAAACGCAAGCAAGGTTCGAATGCAGCCGTCGCCGAGAAGCTCGGCTACCACTACACCAAGCTCTCGCACTGGCGCTCGGGGCGCTATAAGCCCGATGCTACTGAAATCATGCTGCTGGCCGAAATGGCCGGTCTGCCCGCATTCGAAACGCTGGCGGAAATCGAAAGCCAGCTCAATGCAGAGCGCAGCTCAGTGTGGCAACGTGCTTTGGGGAATTTGCGTGCGGCGGGCGTAGCGGCGACTGTGGTGCTAGGCGCTACCGCTGCGGTGAGCCTGACCTCGAAACCGGCTGATGCGGCCGAGAAAGCTCAAGAAAACAAAGACTTGGCGCGCCCGGCTGGGATCGAACCAGCAACCCCTGCCTTCGGAGGGCAGTACTCTATCCATTGAGCTACGGGCGCTTACGGATGCGATGCGGCCCTAGATAGCCGCAACGCGTAGCAAAACGGTAAGAATACCTTGTTTCCACTGGACCGTCCACCGCAGCTGCGCATCCATCCCACATCCCTCTCGCATCGCCCTCCGCGCGCGTCGCCCGCCCCTCCGGCTGCGGGTAAACACGCGCCGGCTGATCGCTCGCCGTCATGTAAACGTTCCGTCTATAATCGTCCGAGCTTCACCCAACAGCCGTTCATTGCCGTACCGCTCACAATTCCTAATCATGGAGACGAGGCAAGCATGAGCGAAGCACCCCACGGAGCCCCCATCAAAACCCCCAGGCAACTCATCGCAGTTGTCATCGCGTCATTCGCGATCCCGATCGCGGTCATCGTCCTGTTCGCCACCTACGCCAATCATGCGTTCCGCACGGGCGCCGGCACCGACGGCCTGTCCGACGAAGCCGTCGCCAAGCGCATCGCGCCCATCGCACAAGTCGACGTGAAGGACGCGAACGCGCCGCGCGTCTACAAGACGGGCGACGAAGTCTACAAGGCCGTCTGCGTAACCTGCCACGGCACCGGCGCGGCCGGCGCGCCAAAGTTCGGCGACGCCGCCGCCTGGGCGCCGCGCATCGCCGCCGGCTACGACGAGGTGCTGCATATCGCGCTGACCGGCAAGGGCGCGATGCCCCCGCGCGGCGGCACGAACCCCGACGACTACAGCGACTACGAGGTCGCGCGCGCGGTCGTCTACATGGCCAATCAGGCAGGCGCGAAGTTCGCCGAGCCGGCGCAGCCAGCCGCGAATGCGGCGCCGGCTTCCGGCGCGGCCGCAGCGTCTGCGCCGGGCGCTTCCGATGCGACGGCCGCGAACGCGCAAGCCGCCGCCGCGATGGCCGCAATCGCCGCCTTGCCGAAACCGGGTGAGGCGCCCGCAGCCGCCGCAAACGCGGAAAGCTCGGCGTCGGCCGGCAAGGCGCTGTACGAATCGACGTGCCAGGCATGCCATGCAACGGGCGTGCTGAACGCACCCAAGTTCGGCAACAAGGCCGACTGGGCGCCGCGTCTGAAGGATTCGATGGATACCGTCTACAACTTCGCGCTGCACGGCAAGGGCGCGATGCCGCCCAAAGGCGGCTCGAACGCGTCGGACGCCGATGTAAAGGCCGCCGTCGACTACATGGTCAACTCCGCGAAGTAAGCACCGACGCGGCATGACGCGCGACAGACAACCCCGCGATCCGTGGTCTTCCGCGGCGCGGGGTTTTTTCTTGATAGGGTCCGCCGGCGCCTGCCGCATGCCGCATGCCGCAGGCGCAAGAATCGACGCGGATCGTTCGTCCGGGCGGCTCGCCACAACCGGGCTTGAGAAGCCGCGGCCCGATTCGCGCGGCCGACCTGTTTCCGCCTGCGGCTCCTCGCCAGACGTGCCCTATGCAAGATCGCGGCAAAGCCGCGGCCGGCACGTGCAGGCCGCGCCAAGCTGCGCGATGCAATCGCCGAAGGCAACCGCCGCGAAGCGTCCGCAATGCCGCCAACCTCCGCGAGATCGTTCGCGCATCTCGTCGCGGCCCGCGAGCCTAGCCATTGCGCGATTGACCCCTCATCAGCCCCAATGACACCCTCACGTCGCGCCGCAGCACAAACGCGGCGTTCCTCATAACCGCCCGAAAACCCAAGCGCGGCAGCCCCCGCCGCGCACCCCGCTCACTTCTGCAGCAACGCCTTCAAGCTCGCAAGCCGGTCCTTCGGCGTCATCGGCGCCTCTTCGGGTGTCGGCGGCGGGGCTTCGTCGAGCCCCATCTCGGCGATGAAGCGCGACTGCTCGCAGACGATGGTCTCCCGCGCACGCTTGCGCTTCTTGCACCAGTTCAGATGCAGGCTGCGCTGCGCGCGCGTGATCGCGACGTACATCAGCCGGCGCTCTTCCTCGATCCGCTCGTCGTCGATCGGGCCGTCGTCGCTGCCGCCGCTGTGCGGCATGATCCCTTCCTCGACGCCGACCAAGAACACGTGCGGATACTCGAGCCCCTTCGACGCATGCACGGTCGACAGCCGAACCGCGTCCGGATCCTCTTCCTTGCCTTCGAGCATCGACATCAGCGCGACCGTCTGGATCAGGCCGAGCAGGTTCTTGCCGGTATCGGCGAGGCCGTCGGCGTTGTGGAAGCCGTCCGCTTCGCCGTCGGCTGCCTCTGCCGGCTCCGGCTTCGTCCCCTTGCGTTTCAGCCATTCGAGGAATTCGAGCACGTTCTGCCACTTCGTCTGCGCCTGCCGTTCGTCGTAGGCGTCGTACAGATACGCTTCGTAGTGAATCGCTTCCATCATGTCGTCGAGGACGACCGTCGCGGGCTCCTTGTCCGCGCGGTCGGTCAGGCGCTGGATGAAATCGCAGAAGATCCGCAGCGGCTCGATCTGCCGCGCGGACAGCCGCGCCTCGATCCCGCCCATGTAGACCGCCTCGAACAGTGACACCTTGGCCTGTCCGGCGAACGCGCCGAGCGCTTCGAGCGTCGTGTTGCCGATCCCGCGGCGCGGCGTCGTGACCGCGCGGATGAACGCGGGATCGTCGTCGGCGTTCGCGATCAGGCGCAGGTACGCGCACAGGTCCTTGATTTCCGCCTTGTCGAAGAACGACTGGCCGCCCGACAGCACGTACGGAATCCGCTCGCGCCGCAGCACCTGCTCGAAGATTCGCGCCTGAAAGTTGCCGCGGTAGAGGATCGCGTAGTCGCGGAACCGCGTGCGTCGCTCGAACTTGTGCGCGGACAGCCGGAACACGACCGATTCGGCCTCGTGCTCCTCGTCGTTGCATGGCGTGACGGTGATCGAATCGCCCATTCCGTGCTCGGACCACAGCTTCTTCTCGAACAGCTTCGGGTTGTTCGCGATCACGTTGTTCGCGGCGGTCAGGATCCGCACGGTCGAGCGGTAGTTCTGTTCGAGCTTTACCAAGTGCAGCTTCGGGAAGTCCTTGCCGAGCTGCGCGAGATTCTCGAGCGTCGCGCCGCGCCAGCCGTAGATCGCCTGGTCGTCGTCGCCGACCGCGGTGAACGCGGCGCGCGGGCCCGCGAGCAGCTTCAGCAGCTCGTACTGGCACGCGTTGGTGTCCTGGTATTCGTCGATCAGCAGATAGCGCAGCTTGTTCCGCCAGCGATCGCGGACCGGCTCGTTGCGTGCGAACAGTTCGGCGGGCAAGCGAATCAGGTCGTCGAAATCGACCGCCTGATACGCATGCAGCGTCGCGACGTAATTGCGATAGACGAGCGCCGCCTGGTGTTCGTCCTCGTTGGCCGCAATCGTCATCGCCTCCTCGGGCATGATGAGGCCGTTCTTCCACAGCGAGATGATCGTCTGGATCTTGCGGATCAGGCCCTTGTCGGTCGTGCCGATCTGCTCCTGGATCATCCCGAAGCAGTCGTCCGAATCCATGATCGAGAACTGCGGCTTCAGGCCGACATGCTCTGCCTCCTGCCGCAGGATCTGCACGCCGAGCGAGTGGAACGTGCAGACCGTCAATTGATTGACGGGCACCTTGCGGCCTTCCTTGCCGGGCGTCGTGAGCGTCTTGCCCTCGAGGAGCTTGCCGACGCGCTCGCGCATTTCGGCGGCGGCCTTGTTCGTGAACGTGACGGCGGCAATGTGGCGCGGCTCGAAGCCTTTTGCTTCGATCAGGTGCGCGATCTTCTGCGTGATGACGCGGGTCTTGCCGCTGCCCGCGCCGGCGAGCACGAGGCAGGGACCGTCGAGATAGCGCACCGCTTCGCTTTGAGCGGAATTCAGGCCTGCGGACATGATGGCGGATGGTGTTGCGGTTGACGGCGGCAAAGCCGGAAGGCACCGCGAGCGAAGCGCAGCCGGCGCGCGGACGGCGGAGCCGGTCCCGGCAAATGGCTCGCGGGACGCGCATGTTAACACGGCGGCGGCCGGCGATTCTTTCACGAATGTGAAACGATGGCTGCGATGGCCGTTCGGACGGTGTGCATCCGGCGTTCGCGCGACGGGGGCTGGCCAACGGCGCGAGGCGTCCGCCGTTTTCCGCACCGCCGCATCGTGCGCGGCGTTCTTCGGCAGCATGCCCCTTTTACCGGACGCGCCCCGCGATGCTCGCGCTGAAGCTCACGCTGGTTCCTCTGTTCCTGCTGGTCGTGTCGATGTCGGGCAGGTGGTGGGGACCATCCATTGCGGGCTGGCTCGCGGGGCTCGCCGCCCGCAGCGCGCGCCCGCAAGCGTTGACGAGCGCGGCGATGTCCGACTGAGCGATCTCGCGCGCCGCTATCATGGGCGCACGCCATCGACCTCGACATGATCACGGGAACTGCATGGGATACCATTTCGCCACCGCCGCGCTCGGCCCGCTGCTGCTCGCGCAGGGCCGCTATGTCCGGCGCGTGACGCCGCGCCTCGCCGAAGCCGGCGGACCGCGCAGCGGCATCGACGGCGCCGGGCCGCCGTTGCGCCTCCTCGTGCTCGGCGATTCGGCCGCCGCGGGCGTCGGCGTCGCGACGCAGTCCGACGCGCTCGTCGGTCAGTTGGTGCGCCTCCTCGCGCCGTTCCATCGCATCGAGTGGAAGTTGCTCGCACGCACCGGCGCGACGACGCAGGATTTACTCGACTGGCTCGCCGCCGAGGCGGCCGCACGCTTCGACGCGGTCGTCACGTCGCTCGGCGTCAACGACGTGACGGATGGCGTGTCGCCCGGGCGCTGGCGAGACACGCAAGCGGCGCTCGTCGAGCTGTTGACGACACGCTTCGGCGCGGCGCACGTGATCCTGTCGGCGGTGCCGCCGATGCACCATTTTCCGGCGCTGCCGCAGCCGCTCAGGTGGTATCTCGGGTTGCGCGCGCGGCGCCTCAACACGACACTGTCGCGCTGGGCCGCCGGACAGCGCGCGTGCGAATTCCTGCGTGTCGAAATGCCGCTCACGCGCGATGCGATGGCGTCGGACGGCTTTCATCCGGGCGCGCGGGCCTGTGCGCGGTGGGCCGAGCAGGCTGCCGCTGCGATCAGGCGGCGGGTCGCGAGTTGACGCGAACGCACGGCGACGGCCGGTAGCGCCGTCGCGGAGGACGCGCTTCTTTCTTCGGCGCGCATTGGCAATCGCCGGTCGATGGCAAGCGAGCGCGCGGCTCGTCAATGTGCAGGCCGGCCGTTTCGCAGCGCTCCCCGTCGCCGAATGGCGCGCCAGAAATCGGGAGAGGTTGAAGCGGACGGGCGATGTTCAGTTCGACTTCGGCTCTCGCGAGCATCGGACGGGCATCGAAAGTCCGTTGGACAGGAATCGAATCCCGTCGCTTCGGCAATCCGCCTTCCGCGCGGCGGCAGCGCCGAAAGCGTTGCACCCGCCGCGCCTGCCGTTCGGCTTACGCGCGCCCTGTCCGTTCGGCCAACGTGGCCGGCAAACCGTTCCGCCCCCATTCGTCATGCCACAATAGTCATCCGTCGCCGCGCGGCGTCCAAGCCGCGGCGCCCCCCCGTTTTGCAAGCAGACAGGATCGTTCATGTTCATGTCGTCAACGCTCAAGATTGGTTTGATGGGTTTCGGTTTCGCAGGCGCGACGTTCCACGCGCCCGTCATCGCGCACAGCGGCCGCACGCAGGTCGCCGCGATCGCCACCGGCCAGCCGGAACGCGCGCGCGCCGCGTATCCGGACGCCGTCGTCGTGCCGGAACTCGATGCGCTCGTCGCTCGCGAGGACGTCGAATGCGTCGTGATCGCGACGCCGAACGACACCCATTTCGAGCTGGCGAAGCGCGCGCTCGAAGCGGGCAAGCACGTGGTCGTCGACAAGCCGGTCACCCTGACGGCCGCCGACGCGCTCACGCTCGCCCGTCTCGCGGCCGTGCGCGGCCGCGTGTTCGCACCGTTCCACAACCGCCGCTGGGACGGCGATTTCCTGACCGTGCGTCAGCTCGTCGAAAGCGGCGAGCTCGGCCGCATCACCTATTTCGAATCGCACTTCGACCGCTTCCGCCCGCACGTGCGCACGCGATGGCGCGAGGAAGCGTCGCGCGGCGGTGGGCTGTTGTTCGATCTCGGACCGCATCTGGTCGACCAGGCGCTCGCGCTGTTCGGCGCGCCGGACACGGTGAGCGCGACGGTCAAGACGCGACGCGACGGCGGCGACGCGCCCGACTTCGTCCATCTGCAGCTCGGCTATCCGGACAAGGACGTCATCCTGCACGCGAGCGCGCTCGCGGCGATCGATCCCGCACGCTTCACCGTACTCGGCACGCAAGCCGGCTATCAGAAGCACGGGCTCGACACGCAGGAAGATCAGCTGAAGGCGGGCCTCACGCCCGACGACGTCGATTTCGGCGGCGGCAACCCGCCCGGCGTGCTGCGCGGGCTCGACGGCGAGCTCGAGATCGAGCGTCCGGTGCCGACGCTCGACGGCCAGTACGCGGAGTTCTATCGCGCGCTCGCCGCATCGATCCACGACGGCGCGCCCTTCCCCGTCGCGGCGCAGGACGCGGTCGACGTGATGACGATCATCGAGCTCGCCGCGCGCAGCGAACGCGAAGGCCGGCGCCTGCCGTTCGTGCGCGAAGCGATCTGAGCGGCGCGCGACACGCCGCCGGCGCGATCGGGCGCCTGCGGCTTGCCTAATCTTCAAACTCAACAAACCGTTACAAACAATTCGGGAACGAACGTCATCTCGACGAGGGTCCGAGCCGTTCGTCTAATTGCCTGTCCGGCATCGACAATCAGGAGAATGCAATGCAACGGTTGATCCGCGCGGCGGCATGCTGCGTCCTTGTCTCGTCGCTCGCGGCATGTGTGGTCACGCCGCCGCGCCCCGCGCCGGCCCCCGCGCCCGCGCCGGCACCCCGCCCCAGTCCGCAGGTGGTCGGCTACGAGCGGATGCAGCAGATCCAGGGCCGCATCGACAACCTGAGCCACCGCGTCGACGCGCGCGTGAACGCCGGCTACTATCCGCCGCCGCAAGGCGCCGCGCTGCATCGCCGGCTCGACGTGATTCGCCAGGAGTCGACCGACATGGCGGCCCAGCACGGCGGCGGCCTGTCCGCCGACGAGCAGCGCGTGCTGAACCAGGAACTCGACACGGCCGCTCGCGCGATCGGCGAGTGAGCGTTCCGAGCGGCCGATAACGCTTCGGGGCGCGGCTTCGGCGACTTTCGCCCGAGCCGCGCATTCCCGGAGCGGCACTTCGCGGTTTCGACCCCGGTCCGCTCACCGCTCACCGCTCACCGCTCACCGCTCACCGCGAACGCACCACACGCTCACCGGCGAACCACCCACGCCGACGTCGCCCCGCATACCACCGCCGCTTGTCGTCAAGCGACAGCCATTTGCCCAAATTGACAACCCATTCGCGCTCGCGTACATTCGCCCGCACGCGTCGGGAGAGCGTGCGGCCGTCGTTCGTTGATCGAAAGGCAAGCCGCGCCGCCGAAGGGGCACACCCGCAAACTCTCAGGCAAAAGGACCGGCCGCGTCGAAGAATCCGTCTGACGACGACATGCGTCGGACGCCGTTTTTCGCACTCTGGAGAGCGGCAGTAGCTGCGTGCACGCAACGCGTCGCACAGGCAGGCTGCCCACCGAAGGGGCGCGCGCGAACCGGATCGAGTCCATCGCGCAATCTCTCAGGTATCGAGGACAGAGGGGCATGCACGCATCGCAGGCGGCTTCACGCGCCGGCGGTTCGCCGAGTCTGCCGTTTTGTTTTCGCGCCCGGGCCGAAGCCCGGCCGCCTTGCCTGGGACCCCGATGACCGTTCTCAAAATCACCCCGCTCCACGCTGCGCATCGCGCCCTCAATGCCCGCATGGTCGACTTCGGCGGCTGGGACATGCCCGTCAACTACGGCTCGCAGATCGACGAGCATCAGGCCGTGCGCACCGACGCCGGGATGTTCGACGTGTCGCACATGTGCGTCGTCGATTTCACGGGTCCGCGCGTGCGCGCTTTCTTCGAGCACGCGCTCGCGAACAACGTCGCGAAGCTGCAGACGCCCGGCAAGGCGCTCTACTCGTGCCTGCTGAATCCGCAAGGCGGCGTCATCGACGATCTGATCGTCTACTACTTCACTGAGGATTTCTTCCGCGTCGTCGTCAACGCCGGCACCGCCGACAAGGACGTCGCGTGGTTCACCCAGCTCAACGAGCAAGGCGGCTTCGGCCTTTCGATCGCACCGCGCCGCGACTTCGCGATCGTCGCCGCCCAGGGGCCGAACGCGCGTGCGAAGGTGTGGGACATGATCCCCGCCGCACGGGCCGCGACGAGCGAGCTCAAGCCGTTTAACGCCGCGCAGGTCGCGGGCACGCCGTTCGGCGACCTCACCGTCGCGCGCACCGGCTACACCGGCGAGGACGGCTTCGAGATCATCGTCCCGGCGGCGTACGTCGAAGCGCTGTGGAACGCGCTCGCCGAGCACGGCGTGCGTCCGTGCGGACTCGGCGCGCGCGACACGCTGCGCCTCGAAGCCGGCATGAACCTGTACGGCCAGGACATGGACGAGACGGTGTCGCCGCTCGACGCCGGCCTCGCGTGGACGGTCGATCTCGCGGCGCCGCGCGCGTTCGTCGGCCGCGACGCGCTGGAGCGCGACGGCTCGCGCGCCGCGTTCGTCGGCCTGATCCTGCAGAAGGAAAACGGCAAGGCGGGCGGCGTGCTGCGCGCGCACCAGAAGGTCGTGACGCCGCACGGCGAAGGCGAGATCACGAGCGGCACGTTCTCGCCGACGATGCAGGAATCGATCGCGTTCGCGCGCGTGCCGAAGGGCGTCGCCGCCGGCGACACGGTGCACGTGCAGATCCGCGACAAGCATCTTCCCGCGCGCGTGGTAAAACTGCCGTTCGTGCGCAACGGCAAGGTGCTCGCGGTCTGACGCGCGGCAACCGGCGCGCCCGCGCGCGCGAAACCACACTCAATTTAAACGCTTGAACGAATTCAATCTCAGGAGCATCCGATGAGCAACGTCCCGGCCGATCTGAAATACACGGAAGAACACGAGTGGGTCCGCACCGAAGCGGACGGCACGCTGACGGTCGGCATCACCGACCACGCGCAGGAAACGCTCGGCGACATCGTCTTCCTCGAACTGCCCGAAGTCGGCAAGACCGTGAAGGCGGGCGACGCCATCGGCGTCGTCGAATCGGTGAAGGCGGCGTCCGACATCTACACGCCGGTGTCGGGCGAAGTGGTCGAGGTGAACTCGGCGATCGCCGACGCGCCCGACCAGGTCAACGCCGACGCGTACGCAAGCTGGCTCTTCAAGATCAAGCTCGAAGCGGGCGCGTCGACCGACAAGCTGATCGACGCAGCCGCCTACGAGAAGCTGGTCGGCTAATCCACCCACTCACGAACCGCGCGGCGCGCGTCGGCAGCACGGGCCGTCGCGCCGCATGGGACCAGAGTAAGCGCTGAAGCGCTAACTCGGTCGACCGCAAAGCATGGGACCAGAGTAAGCGCTGAAGCGCTAACTCTGGTCGACACAGGAATGCTATGAAGCTCGAACACCCGGATCATCTGATGAAGCGCACGCCCCTCTCGCTCGCGGCGCTCGAAACGCACGACGCGTTCGCCGAGCGCCACATCGGCCCCGACGACGCCAGCCAGCGCGCGATGCTCGACACGCTCGGCTTCGCGTCGCGCGCCGCGCTGATCGACGCCGTGATTCCCGCGTCGATCCGCCGCGGCGACGCGCTGCCGCTCGGCCCGTTCGTGCAGCCGAAGAGCGAGGCGGAAGCGCTCGCCGCGCTGCGCGAGCTCGCGGACAAGAACCAGGTGTTCCGCTCGTACATCGGCCAGGGCTACTACGACACGCACACGCCCGCCGTCATCCTGCGCAACGTGCTCGAAAACCCGGCGTGGTACACCGCGTACACGCCGTACCAGCCTGAAATCTCGCAGGGCCGCCTCGAGGCGCTCCTGAACTTTCAGCAGATGGTCGCGGACCTGACGGGCCTCGCCATCTCGAACGCGTCGCTGCTCGACGAGGCGACGGCCGCAGCCGAGGCGATGACGCTCTTGCAGCGCGTCGGCAAGCCGAAGTCGAACGTGTTCTACGTCGCCGACGACGTGCTGCCGCAGACGCTCGAAGTGATCAAAACGCGCGCGAAGCCGGTCGGCATCGAAGTGAAGACGGGCCCCGCCGCCGACGCCGCGAGCGCGGACGCGTTCGGCGTGCTGCTCCAGTATCCGGGCGCGAACGGCGACGTGCGCGACTACCGCGCGCTCGCCGGCGCGATCCACGCGGCGGGCGGCCACGTCGTCGCAGCGGCCGACATCCTCGCGCTCACCGTGCTCACGCCGCCCGGCGAATGGGGCGCGGACGTCGCGGTCGGCAACACGCAGCGCTTCGGCGTGCCGATGGGCTTCGGCGGCCCGCACGCCGCGTACATGGCGGTGCGCGACGAATTCAAGCGGCAGATGCCGGGCCGTCTCGTCGGCGTGACCGTCGACGCGCAGGGCAAGCCCGCGCTGCGCCTCGCGCTGCAAACCCGCGAACAGCACATCCGCCGAGAGAAGGCGACGTCGAATGTCTGCACCGCGCAGGCGCTCCTCGCAATCATGGCGAGCATGTACGCGGTCTATCACGGCCCGCGCGGCCTGAAGACGATCGCGCTGCGTGTGAACCGCGTCGCGGCGCTCCTCGCAGCGGGCGTCGAGCCGCTCGGCTATGCGCTCGTCAACGACACGTTCTTCGACACGCTGACGATCGACACCGGCGCGCGCACCGCACAAGTCCACGAACTCGCGAAGGACAAGCGCATCAACCTGCGCCGCGTGAGCGACACGCGAGTCGGCGTGTCGGTCGACGAAACGACGACACGCGCCGATCTCGCCGACCTGCTCGCGATCTTCGCGCAGGCGGCAGGCGCGACGGCGCCCGATGTCGACACGCTCGACGCCGCGCTGCCCGGCGTGCCCGCGCTGCCGGCCGGCCTCGAACGCACGAGCGCGTACCTGACGCACCACGTGTTCAACCGCCACCATTCGGAAACGGAAATGCTGCGCTACCTGCGCAGCCTGTCGGACAAGGATCTCGCGCTCGACCGCTCGATGATCCCGCTCGGCTCGTGCACGATGAAGCTCAATGCGACGTCGGAGATGCTGCCCGTCACGTGGCCCGAGTTCGGCCAGATCCACCCGTTCGCGCCCGCCGAGCAGACGCTCGGCTATCGCGAGATGATCGGCCAGCTCGAGCAGATGCTCGTCGCGGCGACGGGCTACGCAGCCGTGTCGCTGCAGCCGAACGCCGGCTCGCAAGGCGAGTACGCGGGCCTCTTGATCATCCACGCGTATCACGAATCGCGCGGCGAAAGCCACCGCAACATCTGCCTGATCCCGGCGTCCGCGCACGGCACGAACCCGGCGTCCGCGCACATGGCGGGCATGAAGGTCGTCGTCGTCGCGTGCGACGCGCAGGGCAACGTCGACATCGACGATCTGAAGGCGAAGGCCGACGCGCATTCGAACGATCTCGCCGCGATCATGATCACCTACCCGTCGACGCACGGCGTGTTCGAGCAGAACGTGCGCGAGATCTGCGAGATCGTCCACGCGCACGGCGGCCAGGTGTACGTCGACGGCGCGAACATGAACGCGATGGTCGGCCTGACCGCGCCCGGCCAGTTCGGCGGCGACGTGTCGCACCTGAACCTGCACAAGACCTTCTGCATCCCGCACGGCGGCGGCGGCCCAGGCGTCGGCCCGGTCGCGGTCGGCGCGCACCTCGCGAAGTTCCTGCCGAACCAGCGCTCGACCGGCTACGCGCGCGGCGACGAAGGCATCGGCGCGGTGTCGGCGGCGCCTTACGGCTCGGCGTCGATCCTGCCGATCTCGTGGATGTACATCGCGATGATGGGCGCGAAGAACCTGACCGCCGCGACCGAAACCGCGATCCTCAACGCGAACTACATCGCAAAGCGTCTCGCGCCGCACTACCCGGTGCTGTATTCGGGCCCGGGCGGGCTCGTCGCGCACGAGTGCATTCTCGACCTGCGTCCGATCAAGGACGCGAGCGGCATCAGCGTCGACGACGTCGCGAAACGCCTGATGGACTACGGCTTCCACGCGCCGACGATGAGCTTCCCGGTGCCGGGCACGCTGATGGTCGAGCCGACCGAATCGGAATCGCAGGAGGAACTCGACCGCTTCATCGCCGCGATGATCGCGATCCGCGACGAAATCCGCGCGGTCGAGGAAGGCCGCGCCGACCGCGAGGACAACCCGCTGCGTCACGCACCGCACACGGCAGCCATCGTCACCGCGAACGACTGGCCGCATGCGTACTCGCGCGAAGAGGCCGCGTTCCCGGTCGCATCGCTCGTCGCGAACAAGTACTGGCCGCCCGTCGGCCGCGCGGACAACGCATATGGCGACCGCAATCTGTTCTGCTCCTGCGTGCCGCTCTCGGAATACGCATGACGCGCCGGCGCGGCCTGCGCGCCGCGCCGTGTTCCTTTCATCGGCGACGCGCCGTCCGCAATACGCCGTTGCGGACGGCGCGCGCGTTCGCATTCGCCCGCAAGTCCGGCTAACATCTCACACCGCGATCCAGCCATTAAAGGAGTTCTGCATGGTGCGTCAGACGTTTCCGGGCCGCGCGCAGGCGATGCGGCGGCGCTTGAGCGCGCTCGCGCCGGCGCTTTTCGCCGCCGCCGCGTTGACGGCGGCCGGCCCCGCGCGGGCGGCGATGAATTTCTGCGCCGCGCCCGCGCTGCAGAGCAGCGAGGCGACGCACGCCGAACCGGGCGTGCAGGCGCTCATCAAGAGCGTCGACGCGCATCTGAACGACGAGCCGAAGGCGTTGCCGCGCGTGCACACCGAAGGCACACTGCCGCACGAAGGCATCTACGACCAGAGCGCCGAGGCGCTCAACGACATGGAGCTGATGCGCAACGCGGCGCTCGCGTGGCGCGTGACGAACCAGAGCCGTTATCTGGCGCTCGTCGACCGCTTCCTGTCGGCGTGGGTGAACACTTACCGTCCGAGCTTCAATCCGATCGACGAGACGCGCTTCGAGAGCCTGATCCTCGCGTACGACATGACGGCGAGCGTGCTGCCCGTGAAGACGCGCAACGCGACGGCCGCGTTCATCGCGTCGCTCGGCAACGGCTACGTGCAGCAGATCGACGCGCAGAAGCGCCCGCTCAACGGCACGTGGCGCAACAACTGGCAAAGCCACCGGATCAAGCTGATCGCGCTCGCCGCATTCACGCTCGGCGATCGCAAGATGATGAACGCCGCGCAGCGGCTCTTCGTCGAGCATCTCGCCGACAACGTCGAGCCGGACGGCACCACGTACGATTTTCTCGAGCGCGACGCGCTGCACTACGCGGTCTACGATCTGCAGCCGCTCGTGACGGCGGCGCTCGCCGCGCGGCGCTTCAACCGCAACTGGCTGCGCGAGCGCGCGTCGAACCGCGCGACGCTCGCCGCCGCGCTCAACTGGCTCGTGCCGTACGCGCGCGGCGAGAAAACGCACGAAGAATTCGTCCATTCGCCGGTGCCGTTCGACGCGAAGCGCCGCGAGGCGGGCCTGCCCGGCTATTCGGGCATGTGGGAGCCGAAGAACGCGACCGAGCTGTTCCACCTCGCCGCGCGCCTCGACGGCCGCTACACGAGCGTCGCCCAACAACTCTCGCCGATGCCGCCTGCGTGGCTGGCCGCGTGCCTGCCGCTGCCGGCGCGGTGATCCCCCAATACTTCTAGCAATTCAGGAAACGAAATGGCAGTCAGCGTGTTCGATCTTTTCAAAATCGGCATCGGTCCGTCGAGTTCGCATACGGTCGGTCCGATGCGGGCCGCGCTGATGTTCGCGCAAGGGCTCGAACGCGACGCGCTGCTCGCCGCGACCGCGAGCGTGAAGGTCGAGCTGTACGGCTCGCTCGGCGCGACGGGCAAGGGCCACGGCACCGACCGCGGCGTGATGCTCGGCCTGATGGGCGACGCGCCCGACACCGTCGAGCCGTCGACGATCGCCGCGCGGCTCGACGCCGTGCGCGACTCGAAGACGCTCGCGCTGCTCGGCGCGCATCCGGTGCCGTTCGTGCCGAAGGAGCACATCGCGTTCTACCGGCAGGCGCTGCCCGAGCATCCGAACGCGATGAAGCTGCGCGCGACCGACGCGAACGGCGCGGTGCTGCGCGAGGCGACGTATCTGTCGGTGGGCGGCGGCTTCGTCGTCACCGCGGGCGCGCCGAACACGAAGGTGCTCGCCGCCGTCGAGCAGATGGCGCATCCGTTCCGCACGAGCGCCGAGCTGCTCGCGCTCACCGAGTCGACCCGCAAGTCGATCGCGCAGCTGATGTGGGAAAACGAGCGCGCGTGGCACACCGAGGAGGAAACGCGCACGGGCCTCCTGAAGATCTGGGACGTGATGCAGTCGTGCGTCGCGCGCGGCTGCGGGATCGGCAATCCGAACGCCGACGGCAACCTGCCCGGCCCGTTCCAGGTCAAGCGCCGCGCGCCGCAGCTCTACCGGACGCTCACGGGCAACCCGGAACAGGCGCTGCGCGATCCGCTGTCGATGATCGACTGGATCAACCTGTATGCGATCGCCGTCAATGAAGAGAACGCGGCGGGCGGACGCGTCGTCACCGCGCCGACCAACGGCGCGGCGGGCATCATCCCGGCCGTCCTCCATTACTACACGCGCTTCACGCCGGGCGCGAACGAGCAAGGCGTGATGGATTTCCTGATGACGGCGGCGGCGATCGGCATCCTGTACAAGCTCAATGCGTCGATCTCGGGCGCCGAAGTCGGCTGCCAGGGCGAAGTCGGCGTCGCGTGCTCGATGGCGGCGGGCGCGCTCGCGGCGGTGCTGGGCGGCACGCCGCAGCAGGTCGAGAACGCGGCCGAGATCGGCATGGAGCACAACCTCGGCCTCACCTGCGATCCGGTCGGCGGGATGGTGCAGATCCCGTGCATCGAGCGCAACGCGATGGCGTCGGTGAAGGCCGTCAACGCCGCGCGCATGGCGCTGCGCGGCGACGGCACCCACTACGTGTCGCTCGACTCCGTCATCAAGACGATGCGCGAGACGGGCGCCGACATGAAGACGAAATACAAGGAGACGTCGCGCGGCGGGCTGGCGGTGAATATCGTCGAGTGCTGAGGCCGGGCGGCACGCGGCGCGTCGCGGGAATGCGCCGCGCCGCTCGCTGCATCGCCCGCCCTGCGCGGCGGCGCGTCGCGCGAACGCCGCCGCTGTGCAGCACGGCTTCGCGCCTTCCTTCGCCCCTTCATCGGGCGTAAGCTGTACGTCCCGCCACGAAGGGAGCCCGTCTTATATGTCGATTTCCCCGGACCTCGAGCAGCGCGCCACCACCGGCGCACGCCTGCTCGTCGACGCCCTGCTCGCGAATCACGTCGAGCGCGTGTTCTGTGTGCCCGGCGAGAGCTTTCTCGCCGTCCTCGATTCCCTCGCCGACGAAACCGAACGCATCCAGACCGTCGTCTGCCGGCACGAAGCCGCCGCTGCGAACATGGCCGAAGCGGTCGGCAAGCTGACCGGCCGGCCCGGCATCGCGTTCGTCACGCGCGGCCCCGGCGCGACGCACGCATCGATCGGCGTGCACACCGCATTCCAGGATTCGACGCCGATGATCCTCTTCATCGGCCAGTGCGCGCGCGAGCATCTCGATCGCGAGGCGTTCCAGGAAATCGACTATCGGCGGATGTTCGGCCAGCTCGCGAAGTGGGTTGCGCAGATCGACGATCCGCGCCGCATCCCCGAATATCTGAGCCACGCGTTTCACGTCGCGATGTCGGGCCGGCCCGGCCCCGTCGTGCTCGCGCTGCCCGAGGACGTGCTGTCCGAGCCGTGCGCGCCGCAACCCGCCGCGCCCGCGGCGAAGCGCATCGCCGCCGCGCCGTCCGCCGCGCAGATGAGCGAGCTGCGCGAGCGGCTCGCGCGCGCCGAGCGGCCGCTCGTGGTCGCGGGCGGCAGCGGCTGGACGCCCGAGGCGGGCGCGGATCTGCGCACGTTCGTCGAGCGCTGGCAGTTGCCGATCGCGTGCGCGTTCCGCTATCAGGACACGTTCGACAACGAGCATCCGCAATACGCGGGCGACGTCGGCCTCGGCGTGAATCCGGCGCTCGCGCGCCGCATCCAGGAAGCGGACCTGCTGTTCGCGCTCGGCCCGCGACTCGGCGAAGCGACGACGGGCGGCTATACGCTGATCGACATTCCGAAGCCGAAGCAAGTGCTCGTCCACGTGCATCAGGGCGCGGACGAGCTGGGGCGCGTCTATGCGGCGGATCTGCCGATCGCGTCCGGGATGCCCGAGATCGCCGCGCAGCTCGCCGCGCTCGAGCCGCCGGCATCGCCCGCGTGGGCGGGCAGCGCCGCCGACGCGCATCGCGCCTATCTCGACTGGCGCACGCCGCGGCCGATGCCGGGCGGCGTGCAGCTCGGCGAGCTGATGCTGCAATTGCGCGAACGGCTGCCGCACGACGCGATCGTCACGAACGGCGCGGGCAATTACGCGGCGTGGCTGCATCGCCATTTCGCGTACCGGCATTTCCGCTCGCAGCTCGCGCCGACGAGCGGCGCGATGGGCTACGGCGTGCCGGCCGCGCTCGCGGCGAAGTCGCTGTATCCGCAGCGCACGGTCGTCGCGCTCGCGGGCGACGGCTGCTTCATGATGGCGGGCAACGAGCTCGCGACCGCGATCCAGCATGGGCTCGCGGTCGTCGTACTCGTCGTGAACAACGGTCATTTCGGCACGATCCGCATGCATCAGGAGCGCAACTATCCTGGGCGTGTGCACGGCACGGGGCTGACGAACCCGGATTTCGCCGCGTACGCGCGCGCGTTCGGCGCGCACGGCGAAACGGTCGAGCGCACCGCCGATTTCCTGCCCGCGCTCAATCGCGCGCTCGCGAGCGGGCTGCCCGCGCTGATCGAGATCCGCGTGCCGCAGGATGCCTGCACGCCCGCCGCGACGCTCGAGCAGGTGCGTGAGCAGGGCCTGCGTGCGCGTCACGCTTGACGCGACGTTCTGCACCGCACACTCCCGCACCGATGACGACGCACGCCGCAGCCACGTTGTCGCCCGCCGACGCGCTCACCTACCCCGGCACGCTGCTCGCGCCGGACGGGCGGCTCGTCGCGCCCTACGATCTCGAGCGCACGGCGGCCGACGCGCACGGCTACGTCGGCGCGGCGGCCCGCCTCGGCCTGTTGCATGCGGCAAGCCGCCCGTTCACGCTCGATTACGCGACGTTGTCGACCGTTCACGTGATCAACGGGATGGGCGTCGCGCTCGGCGACTCGGTGATCGGCCTGACGGCGCTCGCGGCGGTCGAGACCCGCCATCCGCACGTGCGCTTCGTGCTGTACCGGCCCGCGCATGCGCCCGCCTACGTCGACGCGCTGTACCGGCTCGCGGCCGGCGCGATCGCGCCGATCCGCACGCTGCCGTGGCCTGCCGCCGCGCTGCCGGCCGGCGACACGCGCATCGATCTCGGCAATCACCTGTACTGGCCCGCGTTCGCGACGCTGCCGATGATCGACTTCTTCCTCGCGGCGCTCGGCGTGCCGCCCGAATCGGTCGCCGCCGACGCGAAGCGCAATCTTTGGCTCGCCCGTCTGGCGCTGCCCGAGCCGCCGCGCGAATGGCGCGGCCGGCGCTACGCGCTGTTCTGCCCGCAGGCAAGCACGCCGCTGCGCAGCATCCCGCCGGCACTGCGCGCGGCGCTCGTCGACCGGCTCGCGCAGACCTACCGGCTGCCCGTGCTCGGCTTCGAGCCGATCGATCATCCGGATTACGTCGACGTGAGCGACCACTCCGGCGATACCGCGCAGTTCATCCGCTGGGTCAAGCATGCGAGCGTCGCGCTGTGCGCCGACACGTCGGCCGTACACGTCGCGGCCGGGTTCGACGTGCCGACGCTCGCGTGCTTTTCCAGCATCGCGCCCGACTTGCGGGTGCGCGACTATCCGTTCTGCACCGCGATCGCGCTCGACGTGCCGGAGACGCTGCGCAATCGCCACAAGAGCGACGCGGCCGGCGATATCGCGCTGGTCGAGGCTGCGTATCGGCGGGTCGACTGGGACGCGATCGCGTGGCCGCCGGCGCGGAAGTGAGCGCGGCGAAGCCGTTGAGCAAGTGGTAAGCGGAAGGGGTAAGCGATGAGCACGGAGCAGCACGCGGACGCCGGTACGCACGGTCGGGCACGCTTGCGATAGTACTTGCTTGCCGACTTTCCACAAGCGCCATGCGAGCCGCTGCTGCCGCGCTTCGTCGCGCAAGTGACGGCAATCCGCCGATTTCTCACCCGCCCGGCATCGGCAGGCAAGCCGCCGCATCGTGCGATGCCGCGTCAAGCCGGCACAAGCGCCAGCCGCCCCGCTCGCAACCGTCCCTTTTTCAGCAAGCGAGTGCGTCGCGCAACGTCTCGGACGGCCGCGCGCCGAACATCCGCCGATAGTCGGTCGCGAACTGGCTCAGATGCCAGAACCCCCACGCGGCCGCGACGTCCTGCACCGAATCCGCCGCGCGGCCGCGCAGGTCGCGCCGCACGCCGTTCAGCCGCAGCGCGCGCAGGTAGGTCGCGGGCGCCATCCCGAGCACGTCCTGGAAGCAGTACTGCAGCGTGCGCCGGCTCACGTGCAACTGCTCGCACAGCTCGGGCACGCCGACGGGCCGCGAACGGTGCGCGAGCACGTAGTCGCGCGCGGCCGCGACGATCTTGCGCCGCCGCGACGAATGCTCGACGGTCGCGTCGGCAGCAGGCGAAACGCACAGGTCGAACAGCGCCGCGAGCACTTCCGCCTGCAAATCGTTGCGCGCGCAGTCGGACAGCGGCGCGCCCGCCGCGCTCATCGCGTCCGCGTCGTCGAGCCGCTGGCCGAGCAACGCGCAAAGCCGCGTGAGCCGCGCCTCGCCGACGCGCACGACGGGCACGAGCGGCAGCCGCTCGTCGAGCCCGCAGTGCTCGACCTCCTCCGCGTAGCGGCGCAGCACCGCGCCGCGCACGACGAGCCCGTAGATCGAGAATTGCGCGGGCGTCAGCAGCTCGAATTCGACGTTGCCGGGCCGGAACGCGAGCGCATCGGCGGCGATCGGCCGCGCGTCGATGCGCGCCGCGCCGTCGCGGGCGACCGGAATGCCGAACCAGTACGCGTCCCCACGCACCTCGCACGCCTGCCGCAGCGTGTGGCTCGTCGTCTCCCGAAACACCTTCATCGTGTCGAGCGGCAGCTCGGTCAGCGTGCCGACGAAGCGGCCCGCCGCGAGCTGGTCGTAAGTCTGGCGCCAGCCGATCAGGTTGCGCGCCTGCTCGTCGGCGTCGTGCGCGACGCTGACGACGGCGCGCCCGGCCGTGCCGTCGCCGTCCGCGCTGCGTCCCGTGTCCTCCGCCGTTGTCTCGGCGCCGGTGTGCTCGTGATCCATCGCGCCCCCTTTTGCGTCGCTGAAGCTGAAACGATCCGTTCGATTACGCAATTCCCATGCCGAAGCGTAGCGTCGCCAAAATGGCCGGTCTCGTCTTCGCGCTGTGCCGCATTTGAACAATCCGCATGCAGCGGCTGTTCAACGACGGCGCAGTCGCGCGCGCCCGGCCGCGCCGCCCGCGCGGCGAATCCCTCGCCGAAGCCCCGATGCACCGTCGCGCGGCCGGCTGGCACGGTTTTGGCGTAACGACGGCCGTCGCGCACGTCGCGCGACGCATCACCGATACCGACATGCGAGGAGCAACGATGAATCACGCGGACATGCAACACCTGAACATCGAATTTCCGTACCGCAAGCAATACGGGAATTTCATCGGCGGCGAATGGGTCGCCCCGGTCGGCGGCGAGTATTTCGACAACGTCTCGCCCGTGACCGGCCTGCCGTTCACCGCGATCCCTCGCTCGCGCGCAGCAGACGTCGAGCTCGCGCTCGACGCCGCGCACGCCGCGAAAGCCGGCTGGGCCGCAGCGAGCGCGGGCGAGCGCGCGAACGTGCTGCTCAAGATCGCCGACCGGATGGAGGCGAACCTCACGCGTCTCGCGGTCGCGGAGACGATCGACAACGGCAAGCCGCTGCGCGAGACGACCGCGGCCGACGTGCCGCTCGCGATCGACCACTTCCGCTACTTCGCGGGCTGCATCCGCGCGCAGGAAGGCTCGATCGCCGACATCGGCGGCGACATGGTCGCCTATCACTTCCACGAGCCGCTCGGCGTCGTCGGCCAGATCATCCCGTGGAACTTCCCGCTCCTGATGGCCGCGTGGAAGCTCGCGCCCGCGATCGCGGCCGGCAACTGCGTCGTGCTGAAGCCGGCCGAGCAGACGCCCGCGTCGATCCTCGTGTTCGCCGAGCTGATCCAGGATCTGCTGCCGCCCGGCGTGCTGAACATCGTCAACGGCTTCGGGCTCGAGGCGGGCAAGCCGCTCGCGTCGAGCAAGCGGATCGCGAAGATCGCGTTCACGGGCGAGACGTCGACGGGCCGCCTCATCATGCAGTACGCAAGCGAGAACCTGATCCCCGTCACGCTCGAGCTCGGCGGCAAGAGCCCGAACATCTTCTTCGCCGACGTGATGGACCGCGACGACAGCTACTTCGACAAGGCGCTCGAAGGCTTCGCGATGTTCGCGCTCAACCAGGGCGAGGTCTGCACGTGCCCGTCGCGCGCGCTCGTCGAGGAGAGCATCTACGAGCGCTTCATGGAGCGCGCGCTCAAGCGCGTCGAATCGATCAAGCAGGGCCACCCGCTCGACGCGCAGACGATGATCGGCGCGCAGGCGTCGTCCGAGCAGCTCGAGAAGATCCTGTCGTACATCGACATCGGCCGCAAGGAAGGCGCGCAGTGCCTGACGGGCGGCGAGCGCAACGTGCTCGGCGGCGAACTGTCGGAAGGCTATTACGTGAAGCCGACCGTGTTCCGCGGCCACAACAAGATGCGCATCTTCCAGGAAGAGATCTTCGGGCCGGTGCTTGCGGTGACGACGTTCAAGTCCGAGGAGGAAGCGCTCGAGATCGCGAACGACACGCTGTACGGCCTGGGCGCGGGCGTCTGGACGCGCGACGGCAACCGTGCATACCGCGTCGGCCGCGGCATCCAGGCGGGCCGCGTGTGGACGAACTGCTATCACGCGTATCCGGCGCACGCGGCGTTCGGCGGCTACAAGCAGTCGGGGATCGGCCGCGAGACGCACAAGATGATGCTCGATCACTACCAGCAGACGAAGAATCTGCTCGTCAGCTACAGCGAGAAGCCGCTCGGGTTCTTCTGATCTCGCGCGGGCGGTGCGCGACCGATGCGCGCCGCATGAGCGGCTTGGCCTGGCTCGGTGGATTCGCGTCCCGATGCGGATCCGCCGGGCTTTTTTGCGACTGGGATGCCGAATCGGGCGGTCGGGTGGTCGGGCGGTCGGGTGGTCGGGCGGTCGGGCGGTCGGGTGGTCGGGTGGTCGGGTGGGCGGCTCGCGAATCGTCGCAACGCATCGCGGCACTAGTTGCGCGCGACACAGCGCAGTGCGACGTAGAACCGCCTCTCGCGCCGCCTCGTCTGCCGGCCGCGCGCCTTCCGCCGTCGCGTCAATCGTCGTCGCATCATTCATTGGCCGCGCGGCCTTCACACCAAGTCGGCCGGGCGATCGTCGCATCGATTCAGCCGCACTCGCGATCGAGCGTCAGCGTGCGCGGCTACCGAGCGGGTGCCGCCGCCCACTCGCCGTGCGCGCGGTTGCCGCGGCGAACGGCGCGAACCGCATCTCGATCATCGTGCCGTGCCATCGGATCATCGGCAAGGACGGATCGCTCACGGGCTACGGCGGCGGAATCGAGCGCAAGCGGTGCTGCTCGAGCACGAGCGGCGGCATGCGGATGTGCCGGTCGAGGCAGCAGCCGAGGCAAGCGCGGAGGGGTGAGGCCGGCGCTTCGGCGCGCGGGGCGCAACCGCACCGCCTTCTGCCGCTGCCACACGAGCGCGTTTCACCGCGCGGCGGCCGAACTACTCCGCCGCGATCCGCGCCGCGTCCGCCGAAGACAACAACGCATCGCTGTCGTCCTTGAGCCCGACGCCCGTCAGCCCGAGCCGCCGCGCATGCGTCATCAGATAGTGCAGCTTGTGCGCGGCCGCATCATGCGGCAGCCCTTCGGGACGCACGTTCGAGATGCAGTTGCGCTGCGCGTCGTGGCAGCCGACCTTCGGCGCGTACGTCAGATACACGCCGAGGCTGTCGGGCGAGCTCAAACCCGGCCGCTCGCCGATCAGCATCGCGACGAGGCCCGCGCCGAGCAGCTCGCCGATCTCGTCGCCGAGCGCGACGCGCGCCTGCCGCGCGACGACGACAGGCCCGATCCGCCAGCCGTCGAGCTTCGGCCGCACCGCATTCAGGAGCGGCAGCGCCTGCTTCGCGGCCGCGAACGCCGACAGCCCGTCGCCGACGACGAACACGACATCGGGCGCGGCGTCGAGCGCCGCGCCGTAGCCGGCGAGCAGCGCGCGGCCGTCGTCGGACAGCTTGCGGCCGAGGTCCGGCCGGCGCAGGTAATGCTGCCGATCCGGCGCGGCGCTCTGCACGCCGAGCGTCGGCAGACCGGCCGCTTCGATCTCGCGCCGCAGCGCGTCGGCGTCGAGCGGCTGGTGAACGGCATCGCGCGCCTGCGCGTGCGACAGGTTGAACGCAAGCAGCGGCGCGGTCGGCAAGCTGTTGCCCGCGCGTCCGAGCGCGATCCGCGCGTTCGTGAACGTCTTGAGCTGCCCCCACGGGTTTTTTTCGACCGCGTCGCTCATGCGGAAAACCCCATCCAGTCGTTCGCGCCGGCGAGGAGCGGCACGCGCGCCGACGCAGCGCGCAGCGCGCCGTGCGCATCGGCGATCTCCATCGTCTCCAACCATTCCTCGAACTCGGGCGCGCGGCGCAGGCCGAGCACCTCGCGCACGTAGAGCTGATCGTGAAACGACGTGCTCTGGTAGTTGAGCATCACGTCGTCCGCGCCCGGAATGCCCATGATGAAGTTGATGCCCGCGGCGCCGAGCAGCGTCAGCAGGTTGTCCATGTCGTCCTGGTCGGCTTGCGCATGGTTCGTGTAGCAGATGTCGCAGCCCATCGGCACGCCGAGCAGCTTGCCGCAGAAGTGATCCTCGAGCCCCGCGCGAATGATCTGCTTGCCGTCGTACAGATATTCGGGGCCGATGAAACCGACCACCGTATTGACGAGAAACGGCTCGTACGCGCGCGCGACCGCGTAAGCGCGCACCTCGCAGGTTTGCTGATCGACGCCGTGATGCGCGTTCGCCGACAGCGCGCTGCCCTGGCCCGTCTCGAAGTACATCAGGTTGTTGCCGACCGTGCCGCGCTTGAGCGCCAGCGCCGCCTCGCGCGCTTCGGCGAGCAGCGCGAGTGAAATGCCGAAGCTCGCGTTCGCCTTCTCGGTGCCCGCGATCGACTGGAACACGAGATCGACGGGCGCGCCCTTCTCGATCGCCGCGATCGTGTTCGTCACGTGCGTAAGCACGCACGACTGCGTCGGCACGCGGTAGCGCTCGCGGAACGCGTCGATCATCGCGAGCAGCTTCGTGATCGCGGCGAGGCTGTCGGTCGCCGGATTGATGCCGATCATCGCGTCGCCGCAGCCGTACATCAGGCCGTCGAGCATCGATGCGGCGATCCCTTTCACGTCGTCGGTCGGATGGTTCGGCTGCAGCCGCACCGACATCCGTCCCGGCAGCCCGACCGTGTTCCGGAAGCGCGTGACGACGCGGCGCTTTCTCGCGGCCGCGATCAGATCCTGGTTGCGCATCAGCTTCGACACCGCCGCGACCATCTCCGGCGTGAGTCCCGGCGCGATCCGCTCGAGCGCGGCCGAATCGGCGGCGCTCGACAGCAGCCAGTTGCGGAAATCGCCCACCGTCAGGTGCGAGATCTCGGCGAATGCGTCGCGCGAATGCGTATCGACGACGAGGCGCGTGACCTCGTCGTCTTCGTAAGGGATCACCGCCTCGTTGAGGAATGCGGCGAGCGGCACGCTCGCGAGCGCCATCTTCGCCGCGACGCGCTCTTCCTCGGTCGCGGCCGCGACGCCCGCGAGCTGGTCGCCGGAACGCAAAGGACTCGCCTTCGCGAGCAGCGTCTTCAGGTCCGCGAAGCGGTAGGTGCGCGAACCGATCGTCTCCGTATATCGCATCTGGACTCCTTGTCGTAACGGCCGCGCGCCGCCCTCCGGCGCGCGGCGCACGCTTCCTACTCCTCGAGCAGCGCGTCGGCGGGCGCGGCCGCGCGCTGCGAGCGCGTCGCGAGGAAATAGCCATACCCGAGCGCGACGAACGCGACGAAGATCGACGCGACGAGCGCGTTGAAGTACACCATCGTGCAAAGGCACACGATCGCCGCGACGAGCGCGAACGCCGGGAAGAACGGATACAGCGGCGCGCGGAACGGGCGCTCCATCCTCGGCTGCACGCGGCGCAGCTTGAAGAGCGCGGCCATGCTGACGATGTACATCACGATAGCGCCGAATACGGACATCGTCACGATGTTCGCGGTGAGCGTCTGGCCGCCGAACTGGATCAGCTCGTCGCTGTAGATCGCGACGATGCCGACCACGCCGCCCGCGAGAATCGCGCGATAAGGCGTCTTGAAGCGCGGATGCACCTTCGCGAGCCATTCGGGCAGATAGCCTTCGCGAGCGAGCGCGAAGATCTGGCGCGAATAGCCGAGGATGATCCCGTGGAACGACGCGACGAGGCCGAACAGACCGAGCCACACGAGCATGTGCATCCAGCCGCTGTTCGCGCCGACGATGTACTTCATCGCCTGCGGCAGCGGATCGTTGATGTTCGCGAGCTTGGTCCAGTCGCCCGCGCCGCCCGCGAACACCATCACGCCGATCGCGAGCGCGACGAGCATCAGGATGCCGGCGACGTACGCGATCGGGATCGAGCGCTTCGGGTTCTTCGCTTCCTCCGCCGCCATCGCGACGCCCTCGATCGCGAGGAAGAACCAGATCGCGAACGGAATCGCCGCGAACATCCCGTGGAACGAACCAACGCTGAAGTGATCCACGCCGGACCAGCCGCCCTTCACGAAGTTGCTCCACGCGAAGCCCGGCGACACGACGCCCATGAACACGAGCAGCTCGAAGATCGCGAGCAGCGTGACGACGAGCTCGAACGTCGCGGCGATCTGCACGCCGACGATGTTGAGCGCCATGAACACGAGATACGCGCCCATCGCCGCGTGCTTTGGCTCGAGCCCCGGAAACTGCACGTGCAGGTACGCGCCGATCGCGAGCGCGATCGCGGGCGGCGCGAACACGAACTCGACGAGCGTCGCGACGCCAGCGAGATAGCCGCCCGCCGGGCCGAACGCGCGCCGCGCATACGCGAACGGGCCGCCCGCGTGCGGGATCGATGTCGTGAGCTCGGTGAAGCTGAAGATGAAAGTCGTGTACATCGCCGCGACGAACAGCGCTGTGATGACGAAGCCGAGCGTGCCCGCGCTCGCCCAGCCATAGCTCCAGCCGAAGTATTCGCCGGAGATCACGAGACCGACCGCGATGCCCCACAACTGCCACGTGCCGAGGGTTTGCTGCAGCGCCGGCTTCGCTGCCTTGCCGCCCGCGCCGGGACGGCCATTCGACTCTGTCTGCATGAATCTCTCCTCGAAGGCGGCGGAGCCCGGCGCCGAGATAGGCCCGCCCCGCAACTGAGAATCGATGCTAGTGAGTCATTAATTGACGTGTTATCGAAAATCGGCAAACGTCCGTGCTTTCATTTCGCATACGGAAATATTTGGTTCATCGAGGAATTCCGGGGAACGCGGCGCGGATTTTGAGGAAGAAATATTCCTCGTCGCGGTACCCGTAAGCGCGACGCTTGATGACCTTGATGGTGTTGTTGATGCCTTCGACGACGCGGGTATTGAGCGGATGGCGGCAGCGGGCCAGGATGCCGTGCCAGTAACCCTGCAAGCGCTGGGCAAACAGTTGCAGCGCGGCAATCCCGCTTTGCCGGGCTTGCTCGATCCATTGCCCCCAAGCCTTT